>DASZYK010000180.1:0-10396 GCA_035545455.1 Steroidobacteraceae bacterium | reverse complement strand
ACGGCGAGCGGGTGCGAGCCACTCAGATATTCGGCGGCTTCACCTCCCCGATCGCGTTCGCGCGCGCGACGCGCGACAGCACGGGAAGCTTCCTCGAGGTCCATGGGGCGGCCGGACCGGTCACGGGACTTGCCGGCGTGCGCTTCGAGCACAACACGCAATTCGGCGATCACGTGACCTACTCGACGGGCGCAGGCTGGCGCCCCGCCCGCCACTGGCGCCTCACCGCCACTTGGGCAACGGCGTTTCATGCGCCGACGTTCAACGATCTCTACTATCCGAGCTTTCCGGGCTTCCCGCCCTCGAGCAACCCCGACCTGCTGCCGGAGACATCGCGCTCCGCCGAGGTCGGGATCGCATGGCAACGGCGCGCGCTCAGTTGGTCGCTGCACGCCTATCAGACCGACGTCAGCCACCTGATCACTTACGCGCCGCCGGACTACACACCCTACAATCTCGCGCGGGCGCGTATCCGCGGTGTCGAGCTCCGCGGCGCATGGCAGCGGGGTCCCTGGACGCTATCCGGCCAGATCACGGGCCTCGATCCCCGGGACCGCAGTGCGCCGGGCGCGGCGATTCCCGGCACCTCCGGCAATATTCTGCCGCGCCGGGCGCAGAGCAGCGCTCTTCTGGATCTGCGCCGCAGCCTCTTCGGCCGCGTGAGCGTCACGGCCCGCGGACGGTGGCAAGGCCGCCGCTTCGACGATCTCGCCAACACCGTGCCGCTCGGCGGCTATTTCCTGCTCGACCTGCTGGCCGATGCGCGCCTGGGCCGGGGCTGGTCGGTCGAGGGGCGCATCACCAACGCGCTCGCGCGGACCTACTACACGGCCGGCGCGATCGACGCGCCGCCGGTGTCGGCGTTCTACAACCAGCCGGGCCGCGAGCTCGACCTGACGGTGCGATATCGGTTCGAGACATCCGCATCCGGCGGCCGCTGAGCGTCGGTGCGCTTGCGCATTTGTCTGAGAATTGCGACGATCTTAGCGTGAGCACGGTCATCACACGGCGGCGCATGCTGGTGAGCGCCGCGGCGGGCGCCGCGGCATGGGCCGCCCGGCGCTCGAGTGCCATCGTGCCGCAGGGCCGGCACCCGGGCGTGGCGCTCGATGCGGCAGTCCCGCTCGCGTGCCGCGAGTTCGATCCCGCCGATGTGACGCTGTTGCCGGGCCCCTTCCACGACAACATGCGGCGGGACCTCGAGTACCTGGCGAGCTTCGACTGCGACCGGCTGCTCGCCCCCTTCGAGGAGGTGGCGGGATTGCCCACCCGCGCGCCGAGCCTCGGCGGCTGGGAGAGCCAGGGCCTCGCGAGCCACTATTGCGGACACTATCTCTCCGCCGCGGCGATGATGCACGCCCACACGCGCGACCCGCGGCTCGAGCAAAAGGTGGATCAGCTGCTGCCGCGACTCGCCGCCTGCCAGGAAGCCAACGGCCGCGACGACCCGGATTTCCGCGGCTACTGCACGGGCATTCCCCGCAGCAAGCCGGCCTTCAGGCGGGTCCTCGCCGGTCACATCGATGTCGGCGACCCGCGCGCGATCTACACCTTCAGTCTGAACGGCATGTGGTCGCCCTGGTACACGGTCCACAAGGTCATGGCCGGACTGCGCGATGTCTGGCTGCGAATGGGCCGTGCGCAGGCGAAGGACATCCTCCTCGGCATGACCGAATGGTGCGCACAGTTTCCGCGCAAGCTCGGCGTCGCGCAGATGCAGACGATGCTCGTCAGCGAGCAGGGCGGGATGAACGAAGTGCTGGCCGACGTCTACGCCATCACGGGTGAGGAGACGCACCGCGCCCTCGCGGAGCAGTTCAACCAGGTCGCGCAGCTCGCGCCGCTCATGCGCCACGAGGACATCCTCGATGGGGTGCACTCGAACCAGTACATTCCGCGCGTCATCGGCATCGCACGGCAGTACGAGCTCACCGGCAGCGGTGATTACCGCACCGGGGCGGAGTTCTTCTGGCGGAACGTCGTCCGGCACCGCAGCTTCGTCTTCGGCGGCAACGGCAACCGTGAGCGATTCTTCCCCATCGGCGACGCATGGCAGCAGCTTTCCGTCGGCTCGGCGGAGACCTGCTGCACCTACAACATGCTGAAGCTCACGAACCACTACTTCTCATGGAACGCGTCCATGGAGGCGGCGGATTTCTTCGAGCGGGCCGTGATCAATCACATTCTCGGCTCGCAGGATCCGGCCAGCGGCATGATGACTTACTACCTTTCCATGCAGCCGGGTCAC
Source organism: Steroidobacteraceae bacterium (assembly GCA_035545455.1). GTDB lineage: Bacteria > Pseudomonadota > Gammaproteobacteria > Steroidobacterales > Steroidobacteraceae > 13-2-20CM-66-19. The sequence goes on along the minus strand of DASZYK010000180.1, from coordinate 8,148 downwards.
TTCAAGACGTTCTCGACACGATGGGATTCGTGCTGGTGCTGCGACGGCACGGGAATGGAGAATCACGCCAGATATTCCCGCGGCATCTACTACCACGATGCCGATACGCTCTGGGTGAACCTGTACCTCGCCTCGGCGCTCGACTGGCGGGAGAAGGGCCTCACGATCCGCCAGCACACCCGCTTTCCGGATTCCAACGGCGTGCGTCTGCAGATCGCATGCTCGAGCCCGGTGCGCGCCACTTTGAAGCTGCGCCATCCCTATTGGTCGACGCCGGCCATGGCGGTGAGGCTCAACGGCAGGCCCATCGATGCCGGCAAGCCGGGCACCTACCTCGAGCTCACGCGCCGATGGCGCAACGGGGACCTCATCGAGATCGAGCTGCGCACACCCTTGAGGATCGAGCGCATGGCGCATCATCCGTCGAAGGTCGCCATTCTCGCCGGTCCCATCGTGTTGGCCGCGGCCCTGGGCGATGCCCTGATGTCACCCCCCATCCCGTACGCCGGCGCCGATCAGTACCAGTGGGAGAAGGTGCCGGACCCGGTCACCATCCCCACGCTGGACATCCGCGGACGGCCGGTGGACGAGTGGGTGAAGCCCGACCCGGCGCAACCGCTCGTCTGGCACACCGCAGGCGCCGGGCGCCCCGCAGACGTGAGGCTGGTGCCGCTCCATCGCATCGCGCACGAGCGCTACCTCGTCTACTTCGACGAAAAAATTACAGAGGGCGAGACCTCTTCCGGGTAATCCCAGGGATTCAGGATCGCCGGCCGGGTGAGGTCGGTCAGGGCGGAGGCCGCCGCCACACTGATGATCCGCATGGACTGCCAGGTGATGGGGCGGATCAGGCCCTCCCAGAGATCCTGCTTCTCGTCGTACTCGGCGACCGCCACGCCGTTGGCGCGGAAGGTCCGGCCCGTCATCGAGAAGAGGGATATCGGCTCGGAAATGAGCGAGTCGCGCGAGATGCCGAAGGCCAGACAGCAGGCCCCCGCGATGGCGATGCCGGGATAGTAGGCCCCGCGGTGCTTCCAGGAGCCGCCGGCATAGCATGCGATGAGGCCGTGCTCCACCTGGTTCCAGAGCACGCCTCCGGTGACTCTGATGTCGCTCGCTTCGAGCACCGCCGCCGCGGCGCCTGAAGCGTCATGGAAGGTCAGCCGGATCACGCTGGCAGAGACTCGCCCCTAATCCCCCACGCGCAGCAAGGGACGTGCCAGACTGTGGAGGCTTTCGGGCCCGAACGGGTCCTCTTCGGCAGGCGACTGGCCCGTCTGCGAGGCCGCCGGCGGCCTGAGGAATGGCTCTCGGTAGCCGAAACCTTTGCCGCTCCATGGAGCCTCGGGGATCGGGCGAGGTTCTTCTTCCGCAACGTCGAGCGCATCTACCGGCTGCGTGGTTTTGAATAGCGCGGCCCCGGGGTCGCGGATCACGCTGCGCGGCTGGACACCCCGAAGCCGAGCCCTGCCTCATTCGAGGACCCGTGCACGGCAGTGCGTTCTGGGGCGGCGCCGAAGCGCGGCGCAGCCTCTCGCGCCGCCGGACGCTTCTCATGTAACGTCGCTCGCGGCTAACGCCCGCAGATCGAGGATCATTTACTTCATGAAAAGCCCCATCCTGCTCGCCATTGCGCTCAGCTTCTGCATCTGTGCCGCGCGCGCCGAAGGCACGAAGCAGGCGCCCGATTTCAAGCCGACCGAGGCCACCTCGAATGGCTCGGTCACGGTGGGCGGATCGCGCGTCGACTATCAGGCCGTGGTGGGCACGCTGGTGGTGCACCCAAAGGGCTGGGACGCGGATGCGGCGTCCGACGACGGCAAGAGCCCGACCGCCGAGGCCTCCATGTTCTATGCCGCCTATTTCAAGCGCGGCGCGCCCGCGGCCGACCGGCCGATCACATTTCTCTTCAATGGCGGCCCCGGCTCGTCGTCGGTCTGGCTGCACATGGGGGCGTTCGGGCCGGTCCGGGTCATCACCGCGGATCACAGTCACACACCGGCCGCGCCGTATCGGGTCGTGAACAACGACGAGAGTCTGCTGGATGCCAGCGACCTCGTCTTCGTGGACGCGCCCGGCACCGGGTTCAGCCGCATCGGCGGCAAGGATGCGCAGAAGTCCTTCTATGGCGTCGATCAGGACATCCACGCCTATGCGGTCTTCATCCGGGATTTCCTTTCCAGATACAACCGCTGGAACTCGCCCAAATATCTCTTCGGCGAGAGCTACGGAACCATGCGCGCGGCGGGCCTGTCCCTCGCCCTGCAGAAGGAAGACATCGACCTCAACGGCGTGGTGCTGCTCTCGTGCGTCCTCGACTGGGACCTGATGCCGGATGATCCGCAGCTGAATCCGTCGGTCGATCTGCCTTACGTCGTCGCGCTCCCCAGCTACGCGGCCACCGCCTGGTATCATCACCGCCTGCCGACCCAGCCGCAGGATCTGCGCACGTTCCTGAGCGAGGTAGAGCATTTCGCCACCACCGATTACGCGCTGGCGCTGATGCGCGGCAACGGCCTCACCCCCGCGCGGCGCCAGGCGATCGCACAGAAGCTGCACGCCTACACCGGCCTGCCGCTGGCCTATCTCCTCAAATCCAACCTGCGCATCGAGTACGGCGCCTTCCAGAAGGAGCTGCTGGCCGACCAGGATCTGACCACCGGCACGCTCGACACCCGCTTCACCGGCCCGACGCTCGATCCGCTGAGCAAGATCAGTGAATACGACCCGCAAGGCGCCGCCATCGGCTCGGCCTACATCGCGGCCTTCAACACCTATGTGCGCGACACGCTGCATTACGGCCGCGACCTCCACTACAAGCCGGGCATCCCGGTCTACGGCAGCTGGGACTACAGGCACCAGCCGCCCGGCGCGCACCGGGCGCTGATCGCGCTGCCCAACGTGCTGCCCGACCTCGCCGCCGCCATGAAGCGCAACCCCGACATGAAGGTCCTGGTCAATGGCGGCTATTTCGACATCTCCACTCCCTTCTACGAGGGCTGGTTCGAGATGCACCACCTGCCGATCCCGGCGAGCCTGCAAGGCAACATCCAGTATCGTTACTACCAGTCCGGCCACATGGTCTACGTGCACCTGCCCGCGCTGAAACAGCTGCACGACAATGTCGCGGCGTTCATCCGCGGCACCGACGACCTGGGCGCTGCGCACTGAGCCGTAGACATATCGGAGTGAACATGACAGCCGACATCCCGTCCGTCCCGGCGCCCATAACGATCTATCACAATCCCGCCTGCGGAACCTCGCGCAACACGCTCGCGCTCATCCGCGACGCGGGGATGGAGCCCACGGTGATCGAATATCTGAAGACGCCGCCCGACCGGACGACACTGATCGCGCTTCTTCGAAAGATGGGCGCGAAGCCACGGGACATCCTGCGGCAGAAGGGAACGCCGTACGCCGAGCTCGGCCTGGATTCCCCGGCGCTGACGGACGAACAGCTCATCGATGCCATGCTGGCCCATCCGATTCTGATCAACCGGCCGATCGTCGTCACACCCTGGGGCGTCAAGCTCTGCCGCCCTTCCGAGACGGTTCTCGACCTCCTACGGGGCGCTCGGAACGACGCTCCCTGATACCGGGGAGGCCAGGCCGAGCCTCGCGACCGGAACGTCATCAGCCCGTCGACGTCTGCCTGGTAATCTGCATCTCGGCGGTGCGCGCCCTGGCGTCGCAGCCCGTCAGGCCTCACCTTCATCCGCCACGCCAATACCCACAACTTCCGAAAACGGCAAGTCGGGATTGATACGCATGGCGCGCGGCCGTGGCGGCATGCTCGGATGAGCTCCGGTTCATCATCGCCGGTGCGCATTCCAGATGAGTGGGCTGGATCGTGTCGAGCAACAGAATCCTGGTCGGCGACATAGGCGGCACGCATGCGCGTTTCGCCATCCTCGAGCGCAGCGGCTCCGCATCTGCGCTGCGAGAGTGGTCCGACCTGCCCGGTGACTTTGCCACCTTTGCGCAGGCATTGAATCACTATCTCGATGCCATCGGTCGGCAGGGGGTTCCCGAGGTCATCGCGCTCGCAGTCGCAGGCCCGGTGGCTGACGGCAAAGTCAGCCTCACGAATCGCGACTGGCAGATCAGCGAAAGCGGATTGCGCTCGCTGGGCTTTCGATCCGCGCATCTCGTCAACGACTTCGCCGCGCTCGCCTGCGCCGCGGATCGTCTCGGACCCTCCGATGTGCGCTGCGTCGGCCCGGAGATTGCCGCCGCCGAAGGAACCATCACGATTCTCGGTGCCGGGACCGGGTTTGGAGTCTCGTGTCTGGCGCATTTCCGCGGCCATGCGGTGCCACTCGCGACCGAAGGTGGTCACATTGCATTCGCGCCGCAGGGTCCTGAGGAGATCGCGATCCTCGAGGCACTCGCGCGGCGCTTCGGCCGCGTCTCGGTGGAACGAATCCTGTCGGGGCCCGGCCTGGAAAACCTCGCGCGCGCCCTGGATGAGATCGCGGGCCGCGCCGTGCGTTCTCTCTCGGCGGCGCAGATCGTGGAGCTCGCCTCGCAGGGAGATGGGGATTGTCGTGCCGCCCTGTCGAGGTTCTGCTCGATTTTCGGCGCGGTCGCCGGCGACGTTGCGCTCGCGCATGGCGCGCGCGGCGGAGTTCTCATCGCCGGCGGAATCGCGGGAAAGATCGAACCCTATCTGATGCAGGGCGGCTTTCGCGGCAGCTTCGAGGCGAAAGGCAGACTCTCTCCATTCGTGAAATCGATCCCCACGAAGCTCATCGTCAATCCGGACGTTGCGCTGCTCGGCGCTGCCCGGGCGGCGGAGGAAGCGTGAGCTCGAGCGGGCCAATCGGCGGCCGCTCTCGGCCCGGCGCTGCGGGAGGTGCTGAGCCGCGCCGGAATTCGTCGCTCCGGGCCTGATACGTCCAAGCCTCCCGGGCGGCGTCGGTATATCCCACGATGGCGCAAGATCCGATGTCGCGGATGCTGTCCGTGAACATCCGGCAGCCGCCGCAGGAGGATCGCCGTGGATCGCTCCATCTCCATCGAGGCGAACGCCGTCGCTCTACGGGGATTCGTCGAGATTCCGGACGGCGCTCGCGGCCTGGTGCTCTTCGCGCACGGGAGCGGGAGCAGCCGCTTCAGTCCCCGTAATAGCTACGTCGCGCAAGCGCTGCGGGACGCGGGCGTCGGCACCCTGCTCTTCGACCTGCTGACCGCGGAAGAGGAACGGGTCGATGAGGAGACGCGAGACCTGCGCTTCGATATCCTGCTCCTCACCCGGCGCCTCCTGGCCGCGACCCACTGGGCCCAGGCTCAGCCGGAGCTGAGCCGCCTGGCACTCGGGTATTTTGGCGCCAGCACCGGCGCCGCGGCGGCGTTATGCGCGGCAGCCTGCACTCCGGCCGTCCGCGCCGTCGTCTCACGCGGCGGCCGGCCGGATCTTGCAGGCTCGGCGCTCGCTGAAGTCCGCGCGCCGACGCTTCTCATCGTCGGCGGCAATGATCAGCAGGTTCTCGCGCTGAACCGCCGCGCGCTGGCAAGTCTCGCGTGCGAGGCGCACCTGGAAATCGTGCCGGGAGCAACCCATCTCTTCGAGGAGCCGGGCACACTCGAGCAAGTGGCTTCAGTTGCCGCGAAATGGTTCGTGCGTCATCTCGCGCCGCCCAAGTCACCCGTGACCTGAGAGCGACGCGGCGCCGGCGGGCTCCGCGGCCCCAATGCTTCCCGCCGCGGAACGGGGTCAATCCGACTCTGGCGGCAGATTTCGCGAAGGTGCGCGCCTGTCTCCGATGGCCGCGGCTCTCGAGTCGAGTGGTTTGGCTTGCGCGTCCGGCCGAACGGACACTCGGATCCCGGCCAACCGCTGATACAGCTGCTGCTTGCGACGCAGCGGCACCCACCCATAGAGCAGCATCTCGGCCGGACGCCAGAGGGCAAGCCAAGCGAGGATGATGAGTCCCTCGTCGAAAATCTGCGGCAGCCTGCCGAGGATGCTCCCGAGCATGCTGCGCACGCCCATGCTGAGCAGAAATATGACCATGCCGCCAATCAACGTCCACTGGCTGCTCCAGAGGTACTCGCGAAGCGCCCGGCGCGCCGAGCTCGTCATACGGCCATAATAGTTCTCGAGCGCCGTCTGAAGGTCCGTCGGCGAGGTCCCGCCCTCGTGCGCGTAGACATGGAGATTCCAGCTGTCGGCCGAGAGCTTCTCGCTGAATTCCTCCTCGATGAACGCCGCGGCCTCCCGATCGAGATCGCGGTCCCAGAATGGCGAGGGATCGAGGGAGTTGAACAGCTGCGAGAGGTCGTGAATGTGCATGTTGACGACCGCGGAGCTGCCGGCGCGGCGGCGGCGTCGGTGGTGGAGCCGCGAAAGCTCCTTCAGTGTCATGCAGACTCCCGGCTTCGATGAGCTGCGCTGCCCGTCCCGCGGCGCCTGGACACATCAAGCTACGCTGTCGCCGACATCGCGATTGGCTGCGGATCGCTCGCGGCCCGTCATGGCGAAAGCGGAGCCTGGGTACCCACCTCCACCCAGATTCCGCGTTCGCAGCGCAGATAGGTGCTTCCGCTCAGCACGTGGCTGCCTTCGCCGTAGAGGAGGTCGTTGAAATAGCACCCGGCCGCCTCGTCGCCGACCTGCTCGCGCAGCAGCTCGAACGATTGTCCGGGGTCGGTCTGGAGCGGCGAGTTTCGGCGCTCCGGATCAGCCGCGCCCACCTGGGGGACATGCTCGGTGTCGGCGATGTTCGATGGCACATTCATCGGCGTACTCTCCCATTCACTCCGGACCAACGATCTGAAGCTGAGCGGTGCGATTCCAACGCGCCGGAATCACCGGCCTCGATTCGGCGCCCTCCGCGCCTGGACCGCAATCCGTATCCGTGCGTACAGACCGGGAGCGCCGGACCGGGTATCGATCGGCATTGCCGCCCGCCATCATGCAGCTCCGTCGAGCACACTATAGAGCTCGTCCTCCTGGGCGAAGTGCAGTGTCAGTATCGCGTGCAGTCCGTAAAGCACCCGCCGCAGGTCCCGCAGGTCCTCGCTCGCCGGCCCGGACGGCGGAAGCTGCGTGACGAGGCGCCCGTACAGGCGGCTGAGCCGCCGGATCTCGTAGTGCGTCTGGACCAGCGGACCGGTCGGGTTCTCCTCGGACAGAAGCTTCTCGATCACCGGATAGGCGGTACGCTGCTCGTCCTCCTCATGCGGCAGCAGCTCGTTCTCGAGCATCTGCTGTATTCCCTCGAGCCGTGACCGCGCCTCTCCCGCGGGCAGCTCGTCGAGACGAACGGCCAGCGCGGCGAGCTCACCCACCTTCGGGCGCAGCGCCCGGTGGCTGATCGCGAGCCTCTGCGCAATGCCGGTCATCTCCGGTGAGCTGCGGATGCCGGCCACCCTGCCACTCAGTGCACGCAGGGCATTGAGGATGACCAGCACATCGATTGCCTCCTGGAGCAGCGCCCCGTCGATCGGCGCAATGAAGCCCGTAGCGGCAAAGCCCATGGCGATGAGCGAGAGACTCATGCCGGCCACCACGCTCTCGAGCGCAATGCGGCGGGTGCGTTGGGCTATGCGGATTGCATCTGCAATGCCCTGGAAGCGATCGGAGGTCAGCACCACGTCCGCGGCCTCCGATGCCGCCGTCGCACCCCGCGCACCCATCGCGATGCCGACGTCCGCAAGTGCCAGCGCCGGCGCGTCATTGATGCCATCTCCAACCATCGCCGTGACGCCCTCGGAGCGGACGAGGCGAACCACGTCAACCTTCTCGTCCGGCGCTCGCTCGGCGAAGACTCGATCGACGCCCAGAACGTCTCCCACGAGCTCGGCGACATCGGGATGGTCTCCGGTCACGAGATGGATATGCGCGATGCCAATTGCGCGCAGCGCGCGCAGCGCCCGCGGCGCTTCCGGACGAATCGGATCCTGCAGAATCAGGGCTCCGGCGAGCACGCCATCGATCGAGATGAAGACGCTGGATGAGCCATCCGCGGCGGTACGCAGCTCCACGGAGCGCACCTCGGGTGTGCTTGCGGCGCCGCAAGCCACGAACTCGCGCTGCCCGACGGCAACGCGGCGGCCGACCACCTCACCGGCGATTCCGGTGCCCATCCGCTCCTGAACGTTGGTCGGAAACACGAGCGAGATCCGGCGATTGCGCGCCTCGGC
>DASZYK010000179.1:0-7507 GCA_035545455.1 Steroidobacteraceae bacterium | reverse complement strand
GGGTACCGCTCCGCAAAATTGCGAGATACCCCAACCTGTGCTAGGTTGTCAAAGGCCCGTTGCGGCCGTCCTTGGCACTTAAGTCACTGCATCTTCTGATATTTCTGAACTTCGCTGGCACTGGTTGGAAGTCCATGGAAGGGTTAATGGTGGAGCGGAAGGGGATCGAACCCTCGACCTTCGCATTGCGAACGCGACGCTCTCCCAGCTGAGCTACCGCCCCACGCAAGGCGCGCGATTCTAGCATCCAAGGACAGCCCGTCCAATCGGCGTGCCGCCCCCGCCTCCGGCCGGTCGGCTCCCCTCCCCGGCTGCCGGCGGACGGCTGCGCGAATCCGGCGGCTCGGATTGGCCCCGGGGGCCGCGTGTCGCGCCGCTTTGCCCCGCCGCCCCGGTCGGCAGGCTATGATGCGGCCGAAGCCAAGCCAATCTGGAGACGCGCATGCTGGCAATCGGCGCGCGGGCGCCCGAGTTCACCTTGCCGGACGCGGACGGCCAGGCGACCTCGCTCAGCAATCTGCTGCGGGACGGCCCGCTCATCCTCTACTTCTACCCCGCCGATTTCACGCCGGGCTGTACTCGCGAGGCCTGCCAGATCAGGGACCTGCACGCGGAGATCGAGGCGGCGGGACTGAAGGTCGCGGGCATCAGTCCGCAGACTCCCGAGAGCCACCGCGCGTTTCGCGACAAGTACAAGCTCCCCTTCACCCTGCTGGCGGACGTCGACCGCTTCGTCATCAAAATGTACGGCGTGCAGGGGCCGCTCGGGTTCGGCGTGCGGCGGGCCACGTTCCTCATCGACCAGGCGAGGCATATCCAGGACGCCGTGCTGGCGGACTTCCGCATCAGCGAGCACGAGGCGTTCGTACGCAAGGCCGTCGCGCTCAGCGTGCACGCCCGCTGAGCCGCCGGCGGCGGCGCGGAGGGCCGCCTTCAGTAAGAGATGCGCAGGACGCCGGCCGGGCCGTAGCTCGGAACGGTAACCACCCACACCGCGCGCTGCGCGGGCGCCGGCGTTACCTCCTGCCCGGTGAGTATCTGAATCAGGGCCGGGATGACCGCCTCCTCGCAGACCACGAGCACTTTGTCGCCGGCATGCTCTCCCATGATCTCGCCCGCGATGCCGCCGGCATCGCCGCTCGTGAGCGTCACCGGCTGCTTGCCCAAGGTCTGCGCGAGAGGGGCCGCCGTCTGGTTCGCCCGCCGGGTGGCGCTCACATATATGGCATCGAGCCCGTCCGGGCCGCTGGAGGCGGCGAACTGCTGCGCGAGCAGCTGCGCCTGCTGCTCGCCGGCGGCCGAGAGGGGCGGATCATCGATCGTCCCGAGCTCCCTGCTCGCGGGCGGCACGACGATCACGATGGTATTCGTCGCCGACTCGTGCAGGCCGAGCCCCACACCGATGACCGCAAGCACCGCCAGCAGGATCAGCCAGACGGGGGTGAGAAACGGACGGCGACGGCGCGTGATGGCGGGAGCGGCCATGGTGAAAAGATGTTCCGGCGAGAGGCGTAGGATGCTCTACGTGCATATGGTAGCGACCTGCCGGGTCTCAGGGGAAACGTGCACGCCGTCACAGTTCAGGGCGCCGGCGCGAGTTCCTGAGCGGCGTCCGCTTCACTGGACCGGCATCGGACGGTGTCATTGCGTCGGGCTCCACAGTTTTCGGCCCGTGGAATCTGTAACATCCCCGAAAATCGCCAGATTCAGAGGGGCGCAAATGCGCACGGGTGGGCAGACCACCGTCATCAAGCGAGTCCTCGAGCGTCGCGCGCAGCAGCCTTCAGCGATTCAGGAAGACACCACCGCCACGATCGCAGTCATGCTGCGCGTGCTGCCGCCGCCGCGCGCGCTCATTGCGATCGCCGACCGCGGGATCCGTGCGGATTTCGAGAGGCGTATTCCGCCGGACATGCTGGATGTCGAGACGACCGAGGACGACGGCGCAGCGCTCGTGAGCCTGGTAACGGAGTTCCGTCCCGTGATCGTGACGGACAGTCTCGAGCTCATCCGCAAGCTGCGCTCGCAGCAGTCCGCGCGCGCACCCTACATCGTTTACGTCGCGCCCCTCGATGAGCCGCGCGAGAGGGAAGCGGGCCTGACGGCGGGCGCGGACGACTCCCTGGGACGCCGCGCCTCGGATCGTGAGCTGCACGCGCGAATCGGCGCCGCGCGGCGCATCGCGGAGCTCGAAAACGTGCTGCGCATCGCGCTCGTCGAGAACCGAAAGCTATCGACGACGGACGATCTGACACGCGTTGCGAGCCGACGTTTTTTCAGCAAGCACTTTCCCCGTGAGGTGGAGCGTGCAGCCCGCTACGGCAGACCTCTTTCACTGATCCTCTGCGACATCGACTATTTCAAGCAGGCCAACGACACGCTGGGCCACGCGGGCGGCGACGAGATCCTGAAGCATTTCGGCGCCCGTCTGCAGGAGTCCCTGCGCCGCGGTGTCGACTGGGTGGCGCGCATCGGCGGGGAGGAGTTCGCGGTGGTGCTGCCCGAGACGCCGTACGAGCGCGGCCTCGACGTGGCGCGCAAGCTCCGTGCGGGTGTGGCCAACAGGTCGTTCAAGGTGCATGGCCGCGACGTCGAGGTGACGGCGAGCTTCGGTCTCTGCGGGCTCGATCGCGTTCCGGTGGGCGAGCGCAAGCTGGCCGAGCAATTGCTGAAGGTCGCCGACGCGGCTCTCTACCGCAGCAAGAATTCCGGCCGCAACCGCGTGACCGCGACGATGTTGCCCGCGCGCGCGCGCTGATCGCGCCTGACGCGCCGCGCTGCACCGCGCAACCGCTGCCGCGCCTGCAGCTGGTCAATCACTGTCCAGGCTGACGCAAGCCCTTGCCCCGGCAACGGCTTTGCCCACGCCGGGGACCGCATGTGCACAGGGTTATGCACAAATTCTGTGGATAAGATCAAGGTGGCACGCACGCGACCATTGTGTGACACTGGCGCCCCTCGCCCACCACCCCGATTGCGTATGGGGAAGACAGCCAGCGACAAGCGATCCGCCGGCGGGCCACCGTCCGGCACGGGTGATGGCGCCGGCACCTCCGCGCCGCGCGCAACGCCGGAATCATCCGCCGCGGCCGAGCCGGCCGGGCCGCTCGAGAGGGCTCGGCTGCAGGCGGAAGTCGCCCGGCAGCGGGTGCGGATCGCCAAGGACGAGCTGAAGCGCGCCCGCAAGCGGGTGAAAGAGGCCAAGCGCGAGGCGAAGCGGGCCCGCAAGCAGGCCGCCACGGCTCGCAAGGCATGGAAAAAGGCGCGCAAGGCGCATCGCGCGAGTCCCGCCGCCGAATCCTCAGCCTCTACCACGGCGCGTGCGCGCCAGCGCGAGGAGTCATCGGAGATCCGCGAGCGCTCGAGCCGTACGGCCCGAAAAAGCGGCGCCCGCCGGCACCGCGCAGCGGGCCGTGCCTCGAAGAGGAGCAAGGCCCACGGCAATGCTCCTGTAACCCAATCATCCGAGACTTGATGCATGCAAGACCGGCACGCGTACCAGACGACGCCGCCCCCCGGGGGCGAGTCCGGACATTCCACCCATCCTTCCAGCTCGCGCATGCTCGCGAGCTACCTCGCCGATATCGAGCTCCTACTGGAGGAGCAGCGCTGGGAGCAGGCGCTGCGCGAGGCGTTCGATCTGCCGCAGATCGCCGTCGCTTTGAGCGATCCGCGGATGAGGGTTTCGGTCGATCGCGTGCAGGCCTGGTGCGAGCAGTGGGTGAGACATGGCGAGGATGCCGCGGCCGACTCGGAAGATGGCCGCATCGCCCAGCTCGTCTGCGAGCGGACCGACCGCGCGAGTCTCGCCAACGAATCGGTGCCCGCGCTGGCGCTGCGGCGCCTGCGTCTGCATCGGCTGCAGCGCACGCGGCCCCGCGGCTTCAAGGCCGGCCCGCTGACGCTGCTCGCCCCCGAGGCCGCCGATGCCATGCAGATCTGCACCACGCTGGTACACGCCGCCCGTCGCTGGTATGCGCAGAGCGCCTGTCATGACGCGATCGTGCAGGCGAATCTGGCGCGGCTCGCGGTGCTGCGCTAAACCGAAGCCGGGTCAACTCTCCGAGGACTTCAGCACCATCCCGCCGGAGGCGACCAGCTGCAACCGCTCGTCGCCCTCCACGGCCTTGCGCAGCGCATCGAGCATCTGCTGGTCGATGCGCGCCGATTTATCGGGCACGACGGGATAGCGAACCGAGCACTCGAGACCGCTGTCCGTCAAGCGCACCCGCACCTCCGGCACCGGCGCCGCCGTCTCGAACTCGATGAAACGCTGCGCAAGCGCATGCTGGCGCTCGATCGCGGCGCGGTAGGTGTCGTATACCTTGTCGGCGGCGGTCTCGAGTCTGCGGTACGCCTCCTCGACGTCCGCCGTCGCGACGATCGTCAGCGTCACGGTATGCCACAGATACTCCGCTCCCGGAATCTGCTTGAAGAGCGCCGTCGGCTGGAAGAGCACGGCGTTCGACAGCACCACCATCCGCCCGGTCGAATGCAGGTCCGGGCCGGAGAGCTCCATCAGATAGATCCTGAGCAACGAGATGTCGACGACACGACCGGTCACCCCGGAGATCGTGACCCGATCTCCGACGCGCACGCCGTACCGCCCGATGAGAAAGAAGTAGGCCACTATCGCCAGGAACACGTTCTGCAGCGCGACGGCGAGTCCCGCGGTCACGAACCCGGCGTAGGTCGCCACCGAGCCGACCTGCGACACCAGGCTGAAGATGATGACCAGCGCCAGGGCGAGGCCGACGACCAGACGCCGGAGCACGAGGAACGGCCGCCGCCGCCTCGCGTCCTGCAGATAGCGGAACGTGGCACGGCGCCAGAGCTCCGAGATGACGAGAACGACCGCGACCCAGGCCAGCAGAAAGCCCACCCGCAGGCCGAGATAGCTGGCGGCCGCCGCCTGCTGGGAGGCCAGCATATGGCTCCAGTCCTCGAGCGTGCTTCGAGCGCTGCTCAGGGTCAGCGCCTGCTCGCCGAGCGGGAGAAGCACGCTGGAGAGCTCCCTGAGCTGTGCGGCGGCGGCCACGATCGTCTGTCTCTGGGCGGCGAGCTGCTCGGCGCTTGCGCCGGTGATCGATGCCAGGCCGCCTCCTCCGAGGAGCTGACGCACCGTGCCGAGAAGCTTGGAGCGGGTATCCTTCAGCTCGCCCTCGAGAGCGGTCGTCTGGGCGATGGCTCCCGCGAGCTGCACCCGATATCCGTGCAGCGTGAACCACTGCCCGATGAGCGTCACGATGCCGGCCGACTGCGGTTGGAAGTTGACTCCGGCGGATTTCGGTGACGATGTCGCCGCTGGAGCTCGCGCGGCCGCAGGCGGCGCGGCCGCCCCGCCGCCCGCCGGCGCTTCGCCCGTCGAGAGCTCGGGCACCGACTTCTCCAGCTCCGCGAGCTGCGCCCGCAGGCCCTTGGGCGCCTGGCCCTGGCCCGCGATCGCGCTCTCCTGGAAGCGGCGCAGCTGGCCGATGTTCGACTCGATCTGCTGCACGAGCTGCAAGGCGGCGACAACCCCCGAGCGCTGCGCCTCGAGCCCCGCGCGCGACTTGGCGCCCCTCGCGCGGCGCAGCTGGGCATCGATGGCCGCCATCTGCGATTTGAGCGCCGCCTCGCGCGCCGAGAGATTCGCCGCCGCCCGCTCGAGCTGGGTGGCGAGCGGCGGCTTCGCCTCCTGGCCCGCGCCGGCACTCTGACCGCTTCCGCCCTGGGCAGGCTGAGCGCTCCGGGCCTTGCGGGCCTGCGCCTGCGCTTCCTGTCGGAAGATGTCCTCGGCCGCCCTGCCGAACTCGAACGCCAGACGCACCGCCGTGAGAGCCGCCTGCTGCAGCCGCCTGCGAGCCGCCAGATCGACGCCCGGGAGGCTCAGCTGCTCAACCGTCGACAGATCGCCGTACCATGTAACCGTGCGGCGCACGTGCGTCAGCACTTGAGCAGCCGTGAGGGGCAGCACCGAGCTCGGCTTCACGGCGGCGGATTGCGCCGCCGATCTTTCTCCACTGCGCGCCTGTGTCCTGGAAGGCGTCTGCTGTGCCGCTGCGGCGGCTGCCCACAGCGCGGCAAGCGCCAGCGCGATGACCGCAGGAGCGCGGCCTCGCCTCGTGAAGGAAGTCGGACTCATGCCGCCTGGCTTACGTGGCTCAGGGTGAAAGGAACCTGACTACTACTCGCCCGCCGCCATTCCCGGGTGCCACCAGCGGTTGCATGGCGCACTCGAGTTGCCGATTCTGTCACGAAGCGATGGAAACGACCCGCCCGTGTCCATCGCAGCCGGACCTCGGGCGCCGCGGTTGGCGGCGGCACCTGACAGTGTCACGCTGCCGCTCCGAGGGCGCATCGCCTGGGGCCAACGCTGACCCGGATCGGCGACCCGCCACCCGTGGCGCCGCGCGCAGGTCAGGCTCGGCGCCTCACCCAGTCGAGCGGCAGCGTGGCATTGCAGCGCTGATATCGCTACCATTCCGGGCCTGAGTCCCGAACCTCGAGGAGGGGGAATGCATCATGCCGCGCGGCTCGTCTGTCTCGCGTCCGTTGCGCTTGCTCTGATGGCCTGCGCGCCACCGGTGCGCCCGGAGGCGAATGCGGCGCATCAGTCGCCGCAGCAGGCGCGACAGGCTCCGTCGCCGGCAAACACCTCCCGCCCGGAAGCCCACGCCTCGGCCCTGCTGTACGCGACCTTTCAGGACCACGCGGTGCTGCAGCGGGAGAAGCCGATCCCGGTGTGGGGCCGGACCGCGCCGGGCGCGCGAGTCACGGTGACGCTGGCGGGCGAGACGGCCACGGTGCGCGCGGATGCCTCCGGCCGCTGGTCGGCGAGTCTCGGCGCCCTGCCCGCGGGCGGCCCCTACACGCTGACCGCCGCGAGCAGCACCGGGACGCGCCAGACGGCGAGGGACATTCTCATCGGCGATGTGTTCCTCTGCTCCGGGCAATCCAACATGGAGTATCCGACACGGCTCGCCTCGGATTACGACCAGGACGTCAATGACGCGAGGAACACGTCGATCCGCCTCTTCCACGTCGAGCGCTTCCGCAGCGTGGTGCCGCGCAGCTCGTTCGGTGCCGGCGCGCACTGGGAGGTGACGAGCCCGCGGAGCGTCCGCGAGTTCTCCGCCGTCTGTTATTTCTTCGGCCGCGACCTGCAGCCCGCCGTCGGCGTTCCCGTCGGGCTGATCGAGTCCTCGTGGGGAGGCTCGCTGATCCAGGCCTGGATCGGTCCGCGCAGCATGCGGCGGATCGGTGGATATGACCGTTATCTCGACCTGCTGCCGGTCTACCGGCGCTCGCGCGCCGAGGCGTGGAAGCGCTGGGACGCCATCGCCGCGCAGTGGTGGCGCGCGCACGATCCGGCGAGCGCCGCGAGTCCGCCGTGGTACTCGCCGGGCTTCGACGACTCCTCCTGGGCCAGCGTCATGCCGGGCGGGACCTGGCGCGAGTGGAACGCGCCGAAGCTCCAGACCTTCAACGGCCTCGTATGGCTGCGCAAGGAAGTCGTGCTCGGCGC
>DASZYK010000178.1:0-2130 GCA_035545455.1 Steroidobacteraceae bacterium | reverse complement strand
CGGCATCGATGCTGAGGTCGTCGCCGTGCAGCCGGGGCCAGTGGTGACGCGCTTCGAGCTGCGGCCGGCCCCCGGCGTGAAGGCGAGCCAGATCACGAGTCTCTCCAAGGATCTCGCGCGCGCGCTCTCGGTGCTCAGCGTGCGGGTGGTGGAGGTCATACCGGGCAAGAGCGTCATGGGCCTCGAGATCGCCAACGAGAAGCGCGAGATCGTGACTCTCGGGGAGATCATCCGCTCGAAGGCGTACGACGAGGTGCACTCGCCCATCGCTCTCGCCCTCGGCAAGGACATCGGCGGCCAGCCCATGGTCGCGGATCTCGCGCGCATGCCGCACCTGCTCATCGCGGGCACCACCGGCTCCGGCAAGTCGGTGGCCATCAACGCGATGGTGCTGTCGCTGCTCTACAAGTCGACCGCCGAGCACGTGCGGCTCATCATGATCGACCCGAAGATGCTCGAGCTCTCGGTCTACGAGGGCATTCCGCACCTGCTCGCGCCGGTCGTGACCGACATGAAGCAGGCGGCGAACGCGCTGCGCTGGTGCGTGGCGGAGATGGAGCGGCGCTACCAGCTCATGGCGGCTCTCGGTGTGCGCAACATCGCGGGCTTCAACCGCCGCGTGAAGGACGCGAACGACGCCGGCAAGCCCAGTCTGGATCCGGTGATGCTGCAGCGCGCCGCCAACGATCCGACCCTCGATCAGCGGCAGATCCAGCCTCTCGTACCGCTGCCCTACGTGGTCGTCGTCATCGACGAGCTCGCCGATCTCATGATGATCGTCGGCAAGAAGGTCGAGGAGCTGATCGCGCGGCTCGCCCAGAAGGCGCGCGCCTCCGGCATCCACCTCGTGCTGGCGACACAGCGGCCCTCGGTGGATGTCATCACCGGCCTCATCAAGGCCAACATTCCGTGCCGCATCGCCTTCCAGGTGTCGGCCAAGGTGGACTCGCGCACCATCCTCGACCAGATGGGGGCGGAGACGCTGCTCGGGCACGGCGACATGCTCTATCTGCCGTCGGGCACGTCCGTTCCGACACGCGTGCACGGCGCCTTCGTGTCGGACCAGGAGGTCCATCGGGTCGTCGAGGCGCTGAGGACCAGCACACCGCCCGATTACATCGAGGAGGTTCTCTCCGGACCCAGGGCGCCGATTCCGGGGCTGCCGGGCGAGGAAGGGGAGGCCGCAGCGGCGATGGAGGATCCGGAGCAGGACGCGCTCTACGACGAAGCGGTCAGAATCGTCATCACGGAGCGCAAGCCGTCGATCTCCTACGTGCAGCGGCGGCTGAAGATCGGCTACAACCGCGCCGCGCGCCTGCTCGAGGCGATGGAGAACGCGGGGCTCGTCGGGCCGCTGCAGGCGAACGGCTCGCGCGAAGTGCTGGCGCCCGCGCCGGCGGAAGATTGAGACGGCATGTTCAGTCGCATGGCCGCCCGCCTCGCGGGATGCAGACCGCTCGCCGCCACGCGTCTCGGGGCGATCGTGGGCTCGGGTGCGATCGCCCTCGTCGTCGCGCTCGCGCCGCCGGCACACGGGGCGGCACAGCCGGCTGCGCCGGCCGCGGCATCCCGAGCGCCGACGCCGCTCGACCGTTATCTGGAGCATCTGAAGACGCTGCGGGTGAAGTTCCTGCAGACCGTGGCGGATGCGCACGGAGCGGAAGTCGGGCGGTCCTCGGGGACGCTCATCGTGAAGCGGCCGGGCAAGTTCCGCTGGGAGATCCATCCGGATGCGGCCTCGGGCCAGGGGAGCGCGGATTCCGGCCAGGTCATGGTGTCGGATGGCCGCAATGTCTGGTACTTCGACCGCGACCTGCAGCAGGTCACGGTGCGGCCGGTGACGGTGGCGCTGTCCGCAACGCCGGCGATGCTGCTTTCCGGAACGGTCGACGTGCACCGGGACTTCACCGAGACGAGCGCCGGCCGGCGTGACGGGCTCGACTGGGTCTACGTCGAGCCGCGCAGCACCGAGGCCGACTTCAAGAGCGCGCTCTTCGGCTTCGACCGCAAGGGGACTCTCGAGCGGATGATTCTGCAGGACAAGCTCGGTCAGACCGTCACCATCATCTTCCAGGATGTAGCGGTCAACGTTCCCGTCCCGGCCCAGGAGCTGATTTTCACCCCGCCACC
>DASZYK010000177.1:0-1623 GCA_035545455.1 Steroidobacteraceae bacterium | reverse complement strand
TCCTGCTCTGGCGGGCCCAGCCGCTCTTCGCGGCGAGATTCGCCGCCGCCTGCCGCGCGATCTCCCGCAATGCCCTGAGCACGCTCGCCATCGCCCAGACGCCGCGGAACGCGCTCGAGCTCGCCACCGTGTGCGCCCTCGTGGGCAGCGCGCTGTACCTGGGCGGCGGGCGCGAGCGGCAGGGGCAATGGATCGCGTCGCTGTCGTTCATGGCGCTCGCGGTCTATCGGCTGCTGCCCGCTCTGCAGCAGGCGTTCACGTCGCTCGTGAGAATCCGCGCCAACCGTCCGGCACTCGAGATCATTGCCGGGGACCTGCGGGAGGCGCGGGCACGGCCCCGCATCGCCCGGCCGGCGGCGGCCGATGCCTGCTGGCGCGGCCGGCCGCGGCGCGAAATCCTCATCGACACCGTCTCCTATAGATATGCGCCGGATGCCGCCGCGGCCCTTGCGGGACTGAGTCTGCGCATTCCGGCGGGCGCAATGGTGGGCCTCGTCGGTGACAACGGCTGCGGCAAGACGACCTTGCTCGATATCCTGGCGGGGCTCCTCGTACCGGAATCGGGCGTCGTCGCGGTCGACGGGATCCCGATCGATGCGGCCAGCCGCGGTGCCTGGCAGTCGACGATCGCCTATGTGCCGCAGCAGGTGTTCCTGCTCGATGCGACGCTCGATGAGAACATCGCGCTCGGCGCGGCACTCGGCCCGCGGGACCGCGAGCGCCTGCAGGCCGCGGTGGAGCTCGCCCGGCTGCGGGAATGTGCCGCCACTCTGTCGGAGAGCGGCTCGGAGCGTCTCGGCGAGCGCGGCGCCCGGCTGAGCGGCGGGCAGCGGCAGCGCGTGGCGATTGCCCGGGCGCTCTTTCGTGAAGCGTCGGTTCTGATCATGGACGAGGCGACGAGTGAGCTCGACGAGGAGGCGGAACGAAGCATCGTCGCTGCCCTCGAGGCACTGCGCGCCGGACGGACGATCATCCTGACGGCCCATCGGCTGAGCTCGCTCCAGCATTGCGATGTCATATTCGAGCTGCAGGGGGGCAGGCTCGCGCGAACCTGGACATACGAGGCGCTGCGCGCGTCGTCCGGCCTCAGACGGCCGCGAACCGCATCTTCATGCAGCGGCCGAGCCTGAGTCATGAACCCCACACCCTGGAGCAGGCACAGGATGTGCCCCGCCGCCGCAGGTGGCGGAGGCGGCGGGCAAAAACCGCGCTTCAGGGCGCCGGGAAAGGAGAGGTATCCGGCGCTGACGGGCATCCGGGCCTTCGGCGCGATCGCGGTCTTCTTCGATCACTTTCCGCCCTGGGCCGACTGGCACATCGTCATCAATGTCATGGCGTTCTTCTACGTCCTGAGCGGCTTTCTCATCGTGCGGCTCTACCACGAGCAGGCGCAGCTCAGGGGGGAGTGGCTGTCGAAGTACTTCATCAATCGCTTCGCACGCATCTATCCCGTCTACTTCCTGCTGCTCACCCTCGCGGTGGGCCTGCAGCGGGACTTCAGCCCCGCCGTGCTCGCGAGCAATTACACCCTGACGCACGCGCTCTTCTATCACTCGAGGCTGATCATCCAGCCGAGCTGGTCGCTCACGGTCGAGGAGTGCTTCTACGCACTGGCGCCCCTTT
>DASZYK010000176.1:0-3165 GCA_035545455.1 Steroidobacteraceae bacterium | reverse complement strand
GCCGCCGGCGTCCGCGATCGAGAGCTCGTGGCTCGCTTCCGCGAGCTCGTGGAGAGCGGCTTCCGGCGGCATGTGGGGGTCGCACGGTACGCACAGGCGCTCCAAACCTCGGAGAGCCGGCTGTTGCGGGCCTGCGCCGCGGTCACCGGCGACTCCCCCCTCGAGTTGGTTCATCTTCGGCTCCTCATCGAGGCCGAGCGCCAGCTGCGTTATACGTCCATGTCCGTGGCCCAGATCGCGTACTACCTCGGCTTCGAGGATCCGGCGTACTTCAGCCGGTTCTTCACTCGCCGGATGGGGTTTTCACCGCGAGCCTTTCGCCGCCGCGATGCGCTCACCATTCTCGAGCCAACCCCGCCTTGATGCATCCCGTACCAGACCGGGGCTCGCAGACGGACCTGAAGTGGTAAATTTGGCGGGACGGCCCGATCCTGCCGGTGCCGACGGAGGGCGATATGTGCGACCAACACGACTTCGACGAGATGGACTATGCCCGGCGCATCGCGCTGTCGCGGCGGCAGTTCGGCCTGTTGTCGGTGGGCGCGGGCCTCGCCTCGCTCCTGCCCGCGCCCGCCAATGCCGCGCCGGTCACCGGCAAATCTGTCGACATCCGGACGCCGGATGGGCTGTGTGACGCCTATTTCACGCACCCCACCGCCGGCACTCATCCGGGCGTGCTCATGTGGCCCGACATATTCGGGCTGCGCCCCACATTCCAGCAGATGGCGGACCGGCTGGCGCGATCAGGCTATTCGGTGCTCGTCGTCAATCCCTTCTATCGGATCAGGAAGGCTCCGACTTCTCCGCCCCATCCGGATTTCAACGACCCCGCCACGCGCAAGGAGCTGATGGGCATGATGCACTCGCTCACCCCCGGGATCACGGTGGCCGACGCACATGCCTTCGTGCCGTGGCTCGAGAGACAGCCCGCGGTCAGCAAGACCAGGAAGATGGCGAGCACGGGCTACTGCATGGGAGGACCCTTCACGCTGCGCACGGCCGCGGAATTCCCCGAGCGCATCGGCGCGGGCGCGACTTTCCACGGCGCGGCGCTGGTGACTGACGGGCAGGACAGCCCTCACCTCCTGATCCCGAGGATGAAGGCGCAGTACCTCATGGCCATCGCCGAGAGCGACGACAAGAAACAGCCGGATGCCAAGACGATCCTGCGGGACGCATTTGCAAAGGCGCACCTTCCCGCCGAGATCGAGGTGTATCCCGACACCGCGCATGGCTGGTGCGTGCCCGACTCGCAGGTCTACAACCATGATCAGGCCGAAAGGGCCTGGGCCCGGCAGCTCGCGCTGCTCGAGAGAGCGCTGGCATAGCCAAAGGGATTCGCACGTGCGGCCATCATCGGAATTCGAGGCCGGTGCGATCTCCTGACCGAAGCCGACCGGAGGCTTTCCCCACGCTGGTCAGCGACTGAACTCCGTAAAGTTCGCGCGCGCTCGGCAATGTGAAGCGAGCGCACACTTCGGCCCGGCGCGCCGAGAACTGCGTCACGCCGGCGCCGTCGCCGCTCGCGGACACGGCGGCATTCCCTTAGATTTGCCTGCGATCGCCTCCAACTGGCCGGAGCCGCGCCTGCATCTGCGCCGAGGCAGCACACAGACAGCAGACATGGACACCGCAGCAGTACCCGCCCGCGCGCCCCGGCTACTCGCCGTCCCGGGCTGGGTGAACCGGCTCGCCACCGCCTTGGCGGTCTACGTCCTCGTCGGCGCAGCGTGGATGCTGAGCGGCGCCGGTGGCCCCCGCGTCATCTTCTATGTCGGGCTGACCTACAAGCTGCCGGCGGCGCTCGCCTTCATCTCGGTTGCGGCAGCTACCGCGCGGCGCATGAATCCGGGACCGCTCCGTTCGGCATGGTGGTCCCTGACGGCCGCACTGGCGCTCTATTTCATCGGCGACTTCATCGGCCTCGTCTCCTGGCTGGTGGGGCTCGATCCGTTCCCGGGTCCCTCTGATTTTCTGTACTGCGCATTCTACCTGCCGCTCGCGGCCGCGGCGCTCTGGCTGATCCGCGCCGCCGCGTTGCGTGTGCCGTGGGCCCAGCTGTCACTGGACACCACCATCTTCGTGGTCGGCTTCGGCGCGTTCTTCTGGTTCCTCGTGGTCCAGCCGGCGGCCATGCATGCGCAGCTCGGAATACTCAAGGAGGCGCTGAGCGAAGTCTACCTGGCACTCGACAGCTTCTGTCTCCTCATCTTCGGCGTGCTGCTGCTCACCGGCTCCGGCAGTGCCGGCGGGTGGCGTATTCCGCTGCAGCTGCTCACCGGCTTCGCCACCATGTTTCTCGGCGACATCATCTGGTCTCTCGGGAAGGTGCGCGGCTACTACGCGCCCGGAGGCGTTCAGGACGTCCTTTACCTCTCCTGTTATCTGCCGATGGTTGCCGCCGGACGCGCGCAGATGCGCTCGGTTACGGCGCCCGCGCGCGAGACGTCCCGCACCTCCAGTGCGTTGGCGCGGTCGATGCCTTACGCGGCGATGGCGGCGGCATTTCTGGTGCTCCTCTATCTCAGTCGCGGCGGCCTCGGCGGCCAGGCGACGCTGATGATCGGCATTGTGTTCGCTCTCACCCTGCTGCTGATGTTTCGCCAGGCGGTGGTGCTTCGCATGGCGGAGGAGCACTACCAATCGCTGGTCGCGAACGCCACGGACGTGATCATGATCATCGGTGCCGATGGGGTGGTGCGCTTCGCCTCGCCCGCCGCCACCCGAACACTCGGCCTGAAGCCCGAGGAGATCACCGGCAGGAGCCTTCCCCAGCTGTGGGGCGGTGAAGACGGCGAGCGGCTGCGGAGCTTTCTGGAGGAGATCGCCCGTACGCCTTCCGGCGTAGTCGGTCCCGTCGAGCTGCGGATCGAGCGCGCGGGACGGGTGATCGAAGGCGTCGGCAGCAACCTGCGCAACGATCCCGCCGTGCGCGGCCTGGCGCTCAACTTCCGCGACATCAGCGAGCGGAAGGTGCTCGAGGAGAAGCTGCGCCAGCTCGCCTTCCACGATCCGCTGACGCTGCTCGCCAACCGCAACCTGTTCCGTGCCCGGGTGGAGCACGCGCTGACGCGGGCGCAGCGCGGCGGAAGCCGGCCGGCGGTGATGTTCCTCGATGTCGACAACTTCAAGAACATCAACGATTCCCTCGGCCACGACGCCGGC
>DASZYK010000175.1:0-5615 GCA_035545455.1 Steroidobacteraceae bacterium | reverse complement strand
CCCGGCACGTCTCCGTATGTCGTGCGCGCGCGCAGCTCCCAGGGATGGAGCCTCGGAGCGGCGGCCGTCCAGTGGACGGTCGTGCCGCCCACCGTCTTGCAGGTCCATGAGGGCAGACCCGGGTAGTCCTGCGGTACCGTCCAGGTCCCTGACGAGGTTCTGCGATCGAGCCAGGTGAGCTGCTCGAATGCCTCGCCGGGGTTCTGCGAGAAGCTGGCAAGCGACTGGCGTGCGCCGGCCTCGATCAGCACGACCTTGATGCCGCGTCGTGTGAGCTCGTGCGCCAGGGTCCCCCCTCCGGCGCCCGAACCGATGATGACGACGGCATTGGCGTCGTCCTGTGCGATGCGAGTCATTCTCGGATCACCCCGGAGCGGGAGGGCCCATCAGCCCTCGTGTGGAAACACGGGACCGCTGTCCTCCAGCGGCACGTCCGGCAGCCAGTTCAGGTCGTTGAATCCCCGCCGCAGATACCCACCCTTGGAAAAGGCTTCGCCCTGATAGCCGAAATGGGCGTACGCCATCGGCGAGGCGTAGAGAATGCCGAGCGTCTTGGCCCTTGCCAGCCGGAAGAACTCGGAGCTCTCGATGGCGCTCAGCGAGCGTACGCGTTGGGCCTCGCTGCGGGACGCGAAATCCCCGCCGAGATGATCCAATCCCGCGCTCACTGCGGCGTGTACATGTGCATCCTGCGCAGCCGCGTCGTCGATGGCGCGGACCACGGGCGCATATGCGGTGTCCGGCAATCCGTCATGAGGCGCGATGGTGCGCGCAACGCTCAGGAGCCCGGCGCTCTGCTCGGCGGTGAGGATCTTCAAGTCCGGCACGGACGCCCGCGCTCGGGGCACGAGCAGACTGAAACGCGCCCCCGCGGCCCAGAGACCGGACAACATCGTGCTCGCGACCAGGATCCGGCGTCGCGGCACGGACTCGTTTGTGCTCAAGTAGCGTTCCCCCGGTTGACAGGCATGGCGCACACGTCCAGCGTAGCCGCCCCGGAATCCCGAGTCACGACTGAGGGTGCACAGGTCGCGCCGATCCGCGCACTGCCGGCACCCTGAAGTTGAGCTCGATCTTCACGCCATTGGGATCCGTGACGAAGAGCTGCCGCAGCGTCCCGCCCGGTGGGTCATTGCGGCTCGCCTGCACCCCGCAGCGGGCGAGACGCGCGAGCATTTCCTCGTAGTCGGCGGCATTGAAGGCGATGTGGTCGACGGGCCCGGTCCCCGGCGCCGGCGCGGATACCGGCAGGCCCGTCTCGGCCGAGTGCGCCGTGTAGGTGCGCCATTCGGCCACGTGAATGCAGGGCACCTCGCCGACGTAGAGCCAGTATCCGGGGAAGGCGAGCGGGGGCCGCGGTCCCAGCCGCAAGCCGAGCGCCTCGCAGTAGAACTGCCGCGTGGCTTCCAGATCGTTCGTGATGACGAGGCAGTGCTCGATGGCCGTGAGGGGCATTGGCGGTGTCTCGACTCGGACCAGACGGGCCTACCGCAGGGCCTGTCGGACCGCCGCTGCGATGCGCGCCGTATCGGGTATCACATGCGCTTCGAGCGGCTCGCTGTAAGGTACCGTGGTGTCAGCTGCCGTGACCAGTGCGATCGGGGCCCGCAGAGCTTTGAAGCGATGCTCGGCGATGTCGGCCGCGATCACCGCGCTCACGGATGCATGCCGCGGGGCCTGATCGACCAGCACGACATGCCCGGTCTTGTCCACCGACGTCAGGATGGTCTCCAGGTCGAGCGGCGCGACCGTGCGCGGATCGATGACCTCCGCCTGAATCCCCTCGGCGGCGAGTTGCTCCGCCGCCGCCAGCGCGCGCGACACCATCCATCCGGTCGCGACGACGGTGACATCGCCGCCGCGGCGGCGCACTTCGGCCTTGCCGAACGGCACCAGGTGCTCCCCCTCGGGGACCTCGCCCTGCTCCAGGGTGAGCAGATAGTGGTGCAGGAACACCACCGGGTTGTCGTCCCGGATGGCGGTTGCCATCAATCCCTTGGCGTCGGCCGCGGTCGCGGGCACCGCGACCTTCAGGCCCGGCACGCCCATGAAGAGCGCGGTCAGCGTGCCGGTGTGCTGACCGGCCCATCCGCAGGTGAAGCCGTAGCCGGCCTTGAGCACCAGCGGAACCTTGACTTGCCCGCCCGACATGTAGCGGAACCGCGGCGCCTCGTTGATGACCTGGTCCATCGCGACCAGCATGAACTCGGCCATGTAGAGCTCCACTACGGGACGCAATCCCGCCATGGCGGCGCCCACCGCGATGCCGATCTCCGCCGTCTCGGAGATCGGCGTGACCCGCACGCGATCGGCCCCGTAGGCGGCCAGGAACTCGTGGTTCTCGGTGGTCGCGAGATTCTGGCCGAAATAGAGCACGGCCGGATCGCGCCGCATCTCCTGGTGGATGCCGGCGTCGATTGCGGCGATGTAGGGCATTTGAGCCATGGGAGTCTCCCGCTCAGCCGTAGTTGTATTGCAGCGCGGAGGCGGTGTCGGGGAACGGGCTGGCGAGCGCGAACTTCACGGCCCGGTCCATCTCCTCGACCACGCGCGCGGTCAGCTCATCGGCGGCTGCCGGCGTCAGCGTGCCGTTCTGGACCAGGATGCCGCGGAAGCGCGGCACCGGATCGCCGCGCAGCGCCGCCTCGTACTCCGCGCGTTTGCCGAAGACCGCGATGGCCTCGTGCTCCGGGTAATGCAGCGGAACGCCCGGCGGCGCGATGATGTTGCCGTGCGCCGATAGCCGGTACACCTTCGATTCCACGAGCGTCGGCCCACGGCCGGTGCGTGCGCGTTCCACGGCTTCGCCCACCGCTGCGTGCACCGCCAAAGGGTCCGTTCCGTCGACGGTCGTCCCCGGCATGGCATGCGCCCTGGCTTTCACCGCCAAAGGCTCGCCGGCTGCGGCGCTGGCATCCTCCTGCCCGGTCGTCGTGACCACGTTGTAGCCGTTGTTCTCCATCACGAACACCACCGGCAGCTTCCACAGCGAGGCGATGTTCAGGGTCTCGTGGAAGGCCCCCTGCTTCGAGGCGCCGTCGCCGAAGAAACCGAACACGACCTCGCCTTTCCTGCGGATCTGGGCGGCCCAGGCGGCGCCGGCGGCGTGCGGTATGCCCGCGCCGACGATGCCGGAGGTACCCAGGAACCCGTGACGCACGTCGGTCAGATGCATCGAGCCGCCGAGGCCTTTGCACAAGCCGTCCGCGCGTCCGTAGATCTCGGCCATCATTGCGCCGGGATCGCTCCCGAGAACCATCGGATAGCCATGACAGCGGTAAGTGGCCAGTACCGCGTCGCCGGCCCGGAAATGGCTCAATGCGCCGACGATCGAGGCCTCCGCGCCATCGGCAAGGTGGGTATGTCCGCGGATCACGCCGGGATGATCCGTGAAGGTTCGTTTGACACGTTCCTCGAACGTGCGTATGCGCAACATCTGGGTGAGCATCCAGATCTGCCGCGCGCCATCGGGTGTTTGCAGGCTCATGGGAACCTCTCGCGTCACGGTATTACTGTCACAGCGCTCATCGCGTCCTCGCCGCTTCCCACTGCTTGCGCGCCGCCGAGATGACCCGTGTCGTCCTGGCGTACGCCTCGGTGGCCGCCGTTTCCAGCGGCCATTTGCGGATGTACTCGTTCAGTACTTCCACGCCCACGGGACCGTCGTAGCCCAAGGTCCAGACGGCATGCAAAAACCCGCCGAGATCGAATTCTCCGTCGCCCGGCAGCAGGCGCCTGTTGACGACGGAGTCATGCAGGTCGAGCGGCATGCCGAGCGCACCGTCGTTGATTTCGACTCCGAGCGGCAGATCCCTGCCGATTTTGCGCACGATGTCCTCGAAAGACGTGCCCGTCCGCTGGACGTGCATGATGTCCAGCATGATGCCCCCGTTTCGCTCGCCCGCGGCGCGGCAGACTGCGAGCACCTGCTCGAGCGAAGGCACGCGCGAGAACGGCGCCGGCAGCATTTCGAACAGCACCCGTGTGCCCCGTTCGCCGGCCTGACGGCACAACACGGCGAATTCCTCCGCCAGCAGCGGGACATCCGCGCAGTCGTTGCCCAGATCGCCGATCTTGATGTGGCTCGCGCCGAGCGCTTCCGCCGCGTCGAGCAGCAGCGAGCGGACCGCGTCGGAGGCCACCCGCCGCGGCCCCGTGCAGAACCAGTCCAGCAGCCACTCGATCTCGAGGTCGATGATCCCGTTGGCATCGAGAATATCGCGCATTTCCCGCCAGCCGAGCCGCTTTCGCACCGCCTGCAGGTCGGCATGCCAGAAGCCCATGGCTCTGAAGCCGGCCTTGGCCGCGGTCTCCACCCGCAGCCGGAAATCGTGCGGGCAGTGCTGCTCGCCCCCCGGGTCGGCTCCCACGGCCAGCGTCCAATAGGAGCCCAGAATGCGCACCGCCTCTGTCATGTCGAAACCTCGCTTCCGGTGGGCCACGTCTCGCTCTCGAGGAGCCTCACCAGGTGCGCCAGGAACTGTGCGGCCAGACGGCCGTCGGCGACCCGGTGGTCCACCGTGAGGGTGAGCGTCGAGATCGGTCTAACGTGAAGCTCGCCGTGCAGCACGATGACACGCTCGCTTTGTCGGCCCACGGCCAGAATGGCAGACTGCGGCGGCTCGATCAGGGCGATGAAACGGTCGGGGCCCGCGGCCCCCAGGTTGGAGATGCTGAACGTGGCGCCCTGCAGCTCCTCCGCCCTGAGCCGGCCGCTCGAGGCGCGCGCGATGATCTCGGCGCGGCGCCGCGCCAGCTCGGCCAGAGACAGCGTGTCGACATCGTGGAACACGGGCACTCTGATGCCGTCGTCCGCGGCGACCGCCAGGCCGACGTGCGTGCCGGGCGCGGACAGGAGCGCCGCGTCGCTCGAGTCCGGATCGCCGCTGAAGATGGCATTCAACGCAGGGAACGCCGCGAGCGAGCGGGCGCAGGCATGCAGCAGAAAATCATTGAGCGAGAGTCTGGGATCGGAGGGTGTCAGATCGGCAAGGCCTCGCGCGCGCACCGCGTGCACTGCCGTCCAGTCCACCGCCCGTTCCACGACGAGCTGCGGCACCGTCGCATTGCTCAATGTCATGGCACGCGCCACGGCGCGCCGCATTGCCGAGAGCGGTCGGCGCCCGGCGATGATGTTGGGTACCGCGTCGCCGGTCTGCGCTGCCTGCCCTACGTCGCGCAGTTGAATGCGCCCTCCGGGACCCGTCCCCGTGATCGCAGCGAGATTCATCCCGTACTGCCGGGCCTGCCGCCTTGCAGCCGGAGAGCTCTTGATCCGCCCAGGGCTCCGCTCGGTTGCGCTCACGCCGAGCTCGGGCTCGCGAGCCGACGCGGGCGCCTGCGCCTCCCGCGAGCGGTTCTGAGCGGAAGACGACTCGGATGCGTCGCTCTCCAGCCAGGCGAGCCGATCGCCGACGCGCGCCGGCTCGTTCGCCGGCAAGAGGATCTCGGCCAACCGCCCGCTGCCGGTGGACTCGACCTCGACCAGCGATTTTTCCGTTTCCAGCTCGACCAGGGGCTCGCCTCGCTCGACCCGCTCACCGGTTGCCTTCAACCAGCGCACGACGCGGGCGTTTTCCATCACCAGGCCGATTTTCGGAACCTCCACCGCGATG
>DASZYK010000174.1:0-9233 GCA_035545455.1 Steroidobacteraceae bacterium | reverse complement strand
CGGCGGCATCGTGTACGAGACGCTGAAGCATCCAGAGATGACATTCCCTTCCCGATGAGGCTGCTCCTCGTAGAAGACGACGCCATGATCGGCGAGGCGATCCGCGCCGGCCTCAGGCGCGAAGGCTTCACCGTGGACTGGGTGCATGACGGGGAATCCGCCCTGCAGGTGCTGTCGACGGAAGTCCTCGACCTGCTCCTGCTCGACCTCGGTCTGCCGCGCAAGGGAGGTCTCGATGTGCTGACCGCCGCGCGCGCGCGCGGCCAGGAGCTGCCGGTCCTCATCATCACCGCCCGCGATGCCGTGTCCGACCGCGTTCAGGGCCTGGATGCCGGCGCCGACGACTATCTGGTCAAGCCGTTCGATCTGGACGAGCTGGCGGCGCGCATCCGGGCGCTGCTGCGGCGCAAATCGGGGCGCAGCGCGCCGGCCGTCGAGCACCTGGGCGTCGTCCTCAATGCCGCGACGCACAGCGTGACGCGCGAAGGGCGGGAGATCGCGCTCTCGCCGAAGGAGTTCGCGCTGCTGCAGCTGCTCATGGAGCGGCCGGGGACGATTCTCTCGCGCGCGCGGATCGAGGAGCGCCTCTACGGCTGGGGGGAGGAAGTCGAGAGCAACGCCGTCGAAGTGCACATCCACGGGCTGCGGCGCAAGCTGGGCGCCGACTACATCATCAACGTGCGTGGCGTCGGATACCGGGTGAGACCTGCATGACGGTGAGCTCTCTGCGCGCGCGCCTCCTCGCCTGGCTGCTGGGCGGCGTGCTGCTGGTCGGCGTGGCCGGCGGGCTGGTCGTCTACCGCAACGCGCTCGCGGAAGCGGACGCCTTCTTCGACTATCACCTGAAGGAGACCGCGCTCATCCTGCGCGATCAGCCGGTCGAGTATGTCTGGCCGCCGCGGATTCCCTCCAACAGCGCGGCCTACGATTTCGTCGTGCAGGTGTGGACACTGGACGGCGAGCTCATCTACATGTCCCGGCCGCACGCCGCGCTGCCGACCTTCACCACCATCGGATTCTCCAGCGTCAACACGAAAAGCGGCCAATGGCGGGTGTACGGCACCGAGTCCCTGACGAAAGTCGTGCAGATCGCGCAGCCGATGAGCGTGCGGCGGCAACAGGCGGCGCAGCTCGCGGTGCGCACGCTGGCGCCATTCGCGTTGCTGGTGCCCGTGTTGGGACTCATCGTCTGGCTGGCCGTCGGTCACGCGCTGCAGCCTCTGCAGCGGCTGGCGAGAGCGGTGAAGGCTCGCCGCGTCAACGAGCTCGAGCCGCTGTCGGACCAGAGGCTGCCGGACGAGGTGCGGCCGCTCGTGGGCTCCCTCAACGACCTGCTGGTCCGGCTCACCGCGGCTCTCGAGCGGGAGCGGGCGTTCATGGCGGATGCGGCGCACGAGCTGCGCACGCCGCTGACGGCCCTGCACCTGCAGCTCGGCGCGCTCGCGCGCGCGGCGACGGACGCGGAGCGCTCGGAGGCGATGGGCAAGCTGTCGGAAGGGGTGCAACGGGCGATTCGCCTCGTGGAGCAGATGCTGGCGCTCGCCCGGCAGGAGCCGCGGGCGGAGCCGGCGCGCACGCGTTTCGCTCTCGATGAGCTGGCTCGCGAGGTGGTGGCGGAGCTCGTTCCACTGGCGGATGCGCGGCGGATCGACCTGGGCATGTCGGAAGCTCAATCCGTGTTCGTCCGCGGCGAAAGGGATGCGGTGGCGACGCTGGCGAGGAATCTCGTCGACAACGCGGTGCGCTACACGCCGGCAGGTGGGCGGGTGGACGTCTCGGTCGAGCGCTCGGCCGCGGCGCCGGCGCGGGCTCTCATCAGGGTGATGGACAACGGCCCGGGGATCGCGCGGGAGGAGCGGGAGCGGGTATTCGACCGCTTCTATCGCCGGCCCGGGACGCGCTCGCCGGGCAGCGGCCTCGGCCTGGCGATCGTCAAAGCGATCGCGGCGGCGCACGGGGCCACGGTCGAGCTGGGGCAAGGCGCGGACGGCCGGGGCCTCGCCGTGACGGTGGCGTTTCCCGCGGAGAGTCAGCCTGGTTGCCGGGGCGGCCCGGAGGCGGCTATTTGGCCAGCGTCTCGAGAAACTGGGCGGCGGTCTCCAGATACGCCTGGCGGTCCACGGGCGTGGTGAAATCGTTGCCGGCATCCGTGGCGCCGAGGTACCAGGCCTGATTGCCCTCGGAGCGCAGCCGCCAGACGAGCTGTTGGGAGTCGGCGGCGCGGGAGCCGGGAGCATCCAGCCCCTGAACGATGAGGACGGGGCGATGGATCAGGGCGACGTTGTCGAGGGGGGAGATGCGGTCCAGGAAGGCGCGCATGTCGGAGTCCTGAACATTGCCGAACTCGGCGACCCGCTGGGCGCGCTCCGCAGCGGGGGAGTGGCCGACGAAATCCACCAGGTTCGCGATCCCGGCCACGTCGATCGCGCCGCGCAGATGATCCCCGTAGGTGGCGAGAGAGGCGAGCGCCAGAAAGCCGCCGTAGGCGTGTCCGATGATCGCCACGCGGTGGGAGTCCAGACCGGGCTGCAGGCCGATCCACACGAGCAGCGCGCCGACGTCGCGCACGGCGTCGTCGCGCAGCTTGCCGCCGTCCAAGCTGCGGAATGACTTGCCATACCCGGACGAGCCGCGGACGTTGGGAGCGATCACGGCGTAGCCGAGGTCGTTGACGACGAATTGGATGAAGGGATTCCAGCCGGGACGAAACTGGGAATGCAGCTGCGGGCCGCCGGGGAGCGCGATCAGCACGGGGCACGGCGAGGGTCCACGCGGCAGATAGACGTAGGCGGATAGCGTACGCCGCTTCATCCCCAGCCGATCCCAGGTCGGATAGTGTATGAGCTGCGCCGTCGCGAGGCCTGCGGGATCGAGCGGTCCGATCTCGCTGCGGGTCCAGCGCTGCACGGCTCCCTGGGCGACGTCGTAGACGTAGACATCGCGGGGAGAGCGGGCCGACTCGTAGGAGAAAGCGAGCCTGCGGCCGGTGTCATCGAAGCGGATGTTCTCGATGCGCCCGTCCTGCAGGCCGGGCGGCTTGAAGTCGAGATTCCGCAGTGTGTCGTGGACCGTCAGGCGGCTGCGGCCGTCGTCATTCACCACGTAGGCGACGTAATGACCGCCCGCGCTGACCGCGAATGCCTCCACATCCCATGGCACATCGGCGGAAACGCGGCGAGTGACCTTGGTGATGGGGTTGAAATAGAGAAGCTGCTCCAGATCACTCTGCGCGTCGCTGATCAGGTAGAAGCCGACACCGTCGGGGGCAAAGCTCGCGGCGGTGATCCGGGACTCGGGCACCGCCACGGGCGTGAGGGCGCCCGTCGAGACGTCGGCGGCGTAGAGCGAGCTCTTCTGCGAGGACAACCTGTTCAACAGCAGGAGTCTGGCGTCGTCCTGCGACCAATCGAGCGGCCGCCAGCTTCCCCCCGAGCCCGCAATCGCCAGCCGGGGCGGAGTTCGCGCGGGAATATCGACCACGTATATGTCGTCGTTCACACCCGTTCGGTCGGTTCCGTAGAAGGCGACGCGCTTGCCGTCATGTGACCAGACGGGGCTGCCGTGCAGATAATTGCCTTGCGTGAGCGGGTGAGCCGCGCCCGCGCCGGAGTAATAGTAGAGCTGCGGGTGGCCGTCCACCTGCCTGAGGAACACGAAGCCGGTGCCGCTGCGCGGCGCCCGGGCCTCGATCACCGAGCCATCGCCGAACGTGAGCTGGTCACGCATGCCGAGCGGCGAGGAGATGCGGTGCACCTGGCTGTGCGCTGCGAAGCGCGTTGCGACGAGCATGCTGCCGTCGGGCAGCCAGTCGAGAAACGTCGCCTGCCGCCACTCTTCGTAGCGCCGCAATTGCGACGCGAGGCGCGCGTCGGCCGGCGGAATGCCGTCGAAGACGAGAGTGCCGTCCACCCGGTGGCTGGGCACGGCGAAGGGCTGCGCATGAGCGCGACAGCCGAAAGCGAGCAGAAATGCGGCCACCGCCGGCACGGCAGCGGCCCGGCGGGCGATGAGGAATTCGATCATGGGGCTGAAGCTTGCCTGAAATCCGCAACTGCGAGGAGTGCCGCAGCCCTCACCTGCTACGATGGCATGAAGCGAAGCGCAGGATCCGGGCATCGTGCCCGCCCGGCGCCGCGGCGAGCAACAGGCGGACTTCCCCCGCTGCTGCCGTCGCCGGCCGCCGACATCTCCTCCGCCTTCAGCGATGGGCAACCACGACCATGCAAGAACGCTCACTCACTGCTGTCACCCCTCGGCTGCTCCGTCATCCGGACGGGATCACCGCGGTCGATACGGAGTACGTTCATCCGGGACATGCGGCGGCGCACATCGTTCAACATCGCGGGCGCGCGGCGTTCGTCGACGTCGGCACGAATGACTCGGTGCCTTATCTGCTGGCCGCACTGGAAGCGCTCGGCATTGCGCGCGACGCAGTGGATTACCTGCTGCTGACACACGTTCATCTCGACCATGCGGGAGGCGCGGGACGTCTGATGCAGGAGCTGCCGAGCGCCACCGCGGTGCTGCATCCCCGTGGCGCGCCGCACATGATCGATCCGGCGAAGCTCATCGCCGGGTCGCGGGCGGTTTATGGCGAAGATCGCTTCCGCCGCCTCTATGGCGACATCATCCCCATTCCCGCGCAGCGGGTGCGCACGACGCAGGATGGCGAGCGCATCAGCCTCGCGGGCCGCGAGCTCGAGATCCTGCACACGCCGGGGCACGCGTTGCACCACCAGGCGTTCGTCGACCAGGCGCACGGCTGCATCTTCACGGGGGACACCTTCGGCATCTCGTATCGGGAGCTCGACTCGCCGCGCGGCGCGTTCATCGTCCCGACGACGACGCCGACCCAGTTCGACCCGGAGCAGCTGATCGCCTCCATCGACCGCCTGCTCTCCTACTCGCCCGAGGCGATGTACCTCATGCACTTCAGCCGCGTGACGGATGTCCAGCGGCTGGGAGCATCGTTGAAGGAGCAGGTGCGGGAATTCACCCGCATCGCCGCGCAAAGTGCCGCGGCTCCCGACCGGTCCGCGGCAATCCGCGCCGCAATGAGCGACCTTTGGCGGGAGCTCGCCGTACGGCACGGCTGCCCTCTGGCTCCCGAGCGGCTGCTGGCGCTCCTCGAGGGTGACCTGGAGCTCAACACCCAGGGGCTGATCGCCTGGCTGCAGAGGCGCGGCGCCTGAGGCTGGCGGAGCCTGCGCGCGGGGGCCGCTGTCAGCGCCGTCCGACGCGCCGGCGCGGCGTCGTCCGGCACGCCCCGGCTTGATCCCTCCCCCCTTAAGCGTCATTTAAGTGTCCGGCGCCTATCCTTCGGGCCGTAGAGCCAGACCCACCCCGCGGGAGTGACAGAAATGACAGTGAGGACCGCAGTTCGCAATCCGATGGTCGCGGCCGTGCTAGGCGTCGTGCTGGGCGCCGCGCCGCTTGCCGCTCTTTACACGGTCGGCGCCGCGCCGGATACGGCGCACGCGCAGGGATCGCCGCCGCCGGCGGCGGTGACCTCGACCCAGCCGCGGGGCGGTGTGGCCGTGATGCTGCCGGACTTCACCACCCTGGTTAAGAAGTTCGGGCCCGCGGTCGTCAACATCCGGGTCATCGAGAAGACGTCCGGCCAGGGCGACAACAACCCGTTCGGGCCCAACAGCCCGTTCGCACCGTTCTTCCGCGGCCTGCCGTTCCAGGCGCCGCCTCAGCAGCCCATACGCGGCGAGGGGTCGGGCTTCATCATCCAGCCTGACGGCCTCATCCTCACCAACGCCCACGTGGTCGAGGGCGCGACCCGCGTCACGGTGCAGCTCACCGACCGCCGCGAGTATCAGGCCAAGGTCATCGGCGCGGACAAGACCTCCGATGTCGCGGTGATCAGGATTCCCGCGAAGAACCTGCCCACGGTCAAGCTCGGCAATTCCGACACGCTCGAGGTCGGGCAGTGGGTGCTGGCGATCGGAGCGCCGTTCGGATTCACCAACAGCGCCACCGCCGGCATCGTGAGTGCCGAGGGCCGCACGCTTCCGGATTCCGGGTACGTACCCTTCATCCAGACCGACGTGCCGATCAATCCCGGCAACTCCGGCGGTCCGCTGTTCAACATGGAAGGCCGG
This sequence comes from Steroidobacteraceae bacterium, assembly GCA_035545455.1. Classification (GTDB taxonomy): domain Bacteria; phylum Pseudomonadota; class Gammaproteobacteria; order Steroidobacterales; family Steroidobacteraceae; genus 13-2-20CM-66-19. The sequence goes on along the minus strand of DASZYK010000174.1, from coordinate 3,123 downwards.
GTAGTCGGCATCAACTCGCAGATCTACAGCCGCACGGGCGGCTACATGGGCGTGTCGTTCTCCATACCGATCAACGTGGCGATGCAGGTGGCGCACCAGCTCATGTCCACCGGCCACGTGGAGCGCGGCAAGCTCGGTGTCGTGATCCAGAACGTGGATCAGGGCCTCGCGGATTCGTTCGGCCTGCCGGAGCCCGAGGGCGCGCTGGTGTCGAGCGTGGAGGCCGGCGGGCCCGCGGCGAAGGCGGGCATCAAGCCCGGGGACGTGATCCTGGCGCTCAACGGCGAGCAGGTGCAGACCTCGAGTCAGCTGCCGGTCCGGATCGCGAGCCTGACGCCCGGCAGCACCGTGCACCTCACCATATGGCGCGACCATGCCAAGCACGACTTCGCCGTGAAGCTGGGCTCCATGGGTAATGAGACACTGGCGTCCGAGCAGCATCCGCAGCAGCAGGGCGGGAGCCTGGGACTGGCGGTGCGGCCGCTCACTCAGGACGAGCAGCAGCAGTCGCACACGCATGGCGGACTGCTCGTCGAAGGTGTCACCGGCCCCGCGGAGGAAGCCGGCATCCAGCCCGGTGACGTGGTCCTCGCCGCCAACGGGCAGCGGGTCTCCAGCGTGGAGCAGCTGCGCTCCTCCGTGGAGAAGTCCCACGGCCATGTCGCCCTGCTCATCCAGCGGGGCGACACGCGGATCTTCGTGCCCGTGCAGGTGCGGTGAGGACCCGCCCGCCGGCTAGCGTTGGGCCGGCGGGCTCTTCTGCTCCCAGCTGAAGAATGGCCGGGGCTCCGCATGGAGCCCCGGCCTCAGGCTGCTGAAGTAATCGGCAATGACCGTGATCTCCGCCGGCTTCAGGGTGGCGGCGATGCCGTCCATGATGGGATGCTTGCGGTTGAGGTCGTGATATTCCTGAATCGCGCGCGCGAGATAGCTGGCGTGCTGGCCGGCCAGGTTCGGATACATCGGCGAAATGGCGACCCCTTGCGTGCCATGGCAGGAGACGCACAGCTGCGCCTCTTTCGGAACGGGACGCTTGGAAGTGCCCGTCGCGACCAGCGGCTTGCCCGAGAAGTAGGCCGCCACGTCCGCGATGTCCTGGTCCGAGAGCGACGAGGCCTGCAGGCGCATGGTCGGGTGATCCCGCAGCCCGCTCTTGTACTCGTGCAGCGCGGAGATGATGTACTGCTCGCTCTGGCCCCGCAGCCGCGGCACCGCATAGTCCGGATAGGCATTGCGGTAGCCCTCGATGCCGTGGCAGCCGAGGCAGGTGTAAGCCACGGTCCGGCCCCGCTGCGCATCGCCTTTCAGCTGCGCCTGCTGCCCGAAGGCCGTCGCAACGGCGAGCGACCCGAGGCCGATCGCCACGCCAACTTTGAGGGACGCCCTGGCAACCCCCACGCGAGAACGTACTTGTGAACGCAGCCAACGGCCCGTCATTATGATCTCCGGCTCGGTGCGCAAAACCGCGGCGCATCTTATCGGACCCGGCGCACCGGAAGCCAGCGTGTCCTGGAATATTGGCCACTGGTGGTCGCGGCGCGGGACACTGCAAGCGGGTTGCGGAGGTTTCCGCCGGTGGTGATGGCGTGATCGGTCTGATTCAGCGGGTCTCGAGAGCCAGGGTCAGCACGGGCGGCCGGCCCTTGGGCGAGATCGGGCGGGGCATGCTCGCGCTGATCGGCGTGCGCAAGGGTGATGGCCGCGCGTCGGCCGACCGGCTGCTCGAGCGGCTGCTCTCGTATCGCATCTTTCCCGATGAGGACGGGCGGATGAATCTCTCACTGCGGGCGATCGGCGGCGGGCTGCTGCTCGTACCGCAATTCACGCTGGCGGCCGACACGCACAAGGGCACGCGGGCGGGATTCAGCACCGCGGCCGCCCCCGATGAGGCGCGGGACCTGTTCGCTCATCTGCTCGAGCGGGCCTCGGCAGCCCATCCGCACGTCGCGGCGGGGGAATTCGGGGCCGACATGCAGGTGGAGCTGGTGAACGACGGCCCGGTGACGTTCTGGCTGGAAAGCTGAGCCGGACGGTGGCGGCCGCCCGCGCGCGCAGTCCACAATTCCGCGAACTTTCTCGGCTGAAACCGCTCGTTTGTCCTATGATCGGGGCCTCTATTATGTTCTCTCGCGCGTAAGCGAAGCGGAGTCCAAGCCTTATGGAAATGAAGGAGCTGCTGATCATCCTGGTCGTGGTGCTCGTCGTCTTCGGCGCCAAGAAGCTCCGGAGCGTCGGCGAGGATCTGGGCCATGCCGTGCGCGGCTTCAAGAAGGCGATGAACGACGGCGAGCAGGAGGAGACCGCCGCGTCCCGCCGACAGATCCGCTCGGATAGCCCCGATGCCGAGTTTCCCGAGTCCAAGGCCGCCCCCAAGGCCGAGGCGGCCGCCAAGAGCGAGCGCAGCGCCTGAGCCTGCGGTGACGGCGGACGGAGGGTCGGATGCGAGATGCGCCAGCGCGTCTGCGCCTTCCGGCGGCGACGGGCTCATCGGCGCTTCCCCAGGCTGAATCCCCATGTTCGACATCGGGTTCTCCGAGATCCTGGTCATCTTCGTCCTCGCGCTCATCGTGCTGGGACCGGAGAAGCTGCCGCGTGTCGTGCGCGAGGTCGGCCGCTGGGTGGGGCGGGCTCGCGCCATGGCACGGCAATTCCAGGAGCAGCTCGAGGAAGAGATCGACGTGGATCGCAGCCGGACGAGCCGTCCCGAGCCGGTGCGCCCAGTGGGCGGCGTACCACCGGCTAGTCCGACGCCGCTGCTACCCGGGCATACCGAGGCGCCGGCAAGTGTCGAGGCGGCACAGCCGACTACCGCCGACGTTCCATCCGATGCTGCGGTCGCCCCCAGCGAAGACCTGCCACCCGAGCCTTTGATCCCGGGCATTCATGAGCGAGGAACCTGAGAAGCTCGCCGAGGGTACCCTGGTCTCGCACCTGCTCGAGTTGCGTGACCGGCTGATCCGGGCGCTGGTGGCGGTGGGGATCGTATTCCTGCCGTGCGCGTTCTACGCCAATCCTCTCTTCACCCTTGCCTCGCACCCGCTCCCCGAGAAGCTGCCGAAGGGTACGACCCTCATCGCTACGGGCGTGGCGGCACCTTTCACGGCACCCTTCAAGCTGGCCTTC
>DASZYK010000173.1:0-9585 GCA_035545455.1 Steroidobacteraceae bacterium | reverse complement strand
GGCCTGGGAGGGTGTCTGGTAACGGGCGCACATCTTGATGGATTGCCGGAGATGGCCGCGGTCTCTCGCGTCATCAGTCCCAGCGGTTCGCGTTCTTCGGGTAGCCCGGGCGCTGGATCCGGACGATGCAGAAGCGCTGGCCCGTCGGGGCCTGCATCACCACCCAGCGCTCCAGCCGCTCGACGACCGCCGCGCCCAGCTTCTCAAGCCGCGCAACCTCCGCGGGAATGTCGTCGGTCTCGATGTCGATGTGCACCCGGCTCTCGTGCTGCACGCGCTGGATCTGCACGATCGGCTCATCCGGCGGCGTCTGCAGCATCCGGTAGTTGCCGCGGGTGCCCGGGTGGGCGGGATCGACGGGCCGGCCGAGAGCCTGCGCCCAGAAGCGCGCGGCCTCATCGACATCCGGTGCATTGCAGTCGATCAGGATTGCGCAAAGGCGCGAGTGATGCATTGCAGCGCTCCTGCGGCAGCGGGTCGCCGGAATTATAGCGGCTGGTGCCCCGCGGCCGGGCGCAGATCGGGATAGCGCTGCAGCAGCCCCCGGGTGACGCCGTTCGTCCAGCCAAATCCGTCCTGCACCGGATACTCGCCGCCGCCGCCGGGGAGCGCATGCTCCACGTCGTACTTCTCGAACATCTTGCCCGTGTTGGCGTACACGCGCCGCACCGTCGCAACCCACCGACGGGCGATCCGATGGGCCAGCGCGTCTTCTCCGTAACGCGCCAGACCGCGCACCGCGATCCATTGCAGCGGCGCCCAGCCGTTGGGCGCATCCCACTGCTGGCCGGAGTGAATCGTCGTGGTCACGACGCCGCCGCCCTTCAGCAGCCCGGATCTCACGGCTGCGGCAACCCGGGCGGCCTGCTCCGGGCTCGCAAGCCCCACGAAGAGCGGATAGAGCGTCGCCGCGCTGAGCTCGTCCGTGCGGCGCCGCTTCCGCCAGTCGTAGTCCGTGAAATAGCCCGCGCTGGCGTCCCAGAGGTATCGGTCCATGGCGCTTCGGCGACGGCGCGCCCGGGCCGCGAAGTCCTGCTCGCACCCGAGGTCGTGCTGCCGCGCGCAGCCGCGGGAGATGGCCTCCTCCAGTCCGTAAAGCAGGCTGTTGAGATCCGCCGGCACGATCGAGGTCGTGCGGATGGTCGCCATGCGCCGCCGGTCACCGAGCCAGCGGGAGCTGAAGTCCCACCCGCTTTCGGCAGCCGCCCGGATATCCCGGTACACCCGCGCCGCGGGCATGCCGGAGGCGCGGGCAGTGAGGACGTCGTTGCGATAGCCCTCATCCCGGGGCGTATCCCTGGCGTCCCAGTAGCGGTTGAGAATGGAGCCGTCGGGCATCGCGACGACGTTGCGCCGTGCGCTGCCGGGGCGAAGTCCTGCGGCCCCCTCCATCCAGTACGCGTATTCACGCTCGAGATCGCGCAGATGGGCCGCCCACGCCTGGGCGGGATCGGCATCGAGCAGCCCCACCATCAGGTAGTACACGGGCGGCTGCGAGCGCGACAGATAGAACGTGCGCGCCCCATTGGGAACGTGGCCGTAGGTCTCGATCAGATAGGAGAAGTCGTCGACCAGGCCGCGGGCGAGATCCATGTGCCCGTCGGGAATCAGTCCGAGCATCGTGAAGTAGGAGTCCCAATAGTAGAACTCCTGAAAAGCGCCCCCCGGCACGACATAGGGCTTCGGCACGTATAGCAGCGAGGAATAGGCGGGCGGCACGACCGCCGCGCGCGTGAGGAGCGGCCAGAGCCGCGCAATGTGCGCTTCGACCGTGCGGTCCGCCGGGATGGGCGGTGTGCGCACCCGCGCCGGGAAGGTGAAATTCTCTTCTACGAACCCGAGCAGCGCATCCCGCGTGCGCGGCCTGGCCGCGCGGTACCGCCGCATGATGACGAGGGGGGATGCCTTGGGGATGTCATCGACGAAGTTGTCGTTGCCCGGGCGCAGCGCCGCCATCTGCACTTGCACGAAGAGCGGGCCGTAGAGCTGCGACGGCGTCGGCACGAAAGGCTCGCCCGCACGGGCGCTTGCAATCGCGGCCAGCCACAGCGCCGTCAGGCGGAGCAGGCGTTTGCAATTCACGGCCGCGAACTCTACCGCGTGCCGCGGCGAATGGGCACGGGCTCAGAGAAAAAAGCCTCTTCCCGGGGCCCCGGGATGAGGCTCGGCCAGGATCATCAGTGCGCGTTCTCGGCGAGGGTCATGTAAGCGGCCGCGAGATTCGCGGCATTCACCGTGCCGATTCCCGCGCCGTCGTCGTACCCGGGTACGCCGCTGTAGAACCAGTTGTCGCCCGCGGTGATGTCATTGAAGGGCTGCCCGTACTTCCAGAACGCGGTCGCCTGCTGCAGCGGATAGATCACCGGATTGAGCAGCCCCACGCGGCCTCCGGCAGCCTGGTCGATGAGCGCCGTGATGCCGTTCAGCTGCGGGGCGACGAAGCTCGTACCGCCGAAGCCGGTCGCGGCGCAGGAAGGATTGCCGCCCGCCTCCGGGAAATCCGTGCAGTCGATGACGACGTATCCCGTCTCGGGATCCGCATTGAGCGAGAGATCCGGCACGTTGCGGCCGCCGAAACCTCCCTGCAGATCCATGAGGTCCTGCGCTCCGTCCGAGCTGGGGAAGTTCGGCCAGAGGATCACGCTCTGGCCCGGCTGGGTCTGCTGTATCCCGGGGACGGACTGCTGGTAGAAGGGCGTGGGCCAGAAGGAGCTCACGCCGCCGCCGGCTCCGGTCGGAAAGAGCGCATCCGCCGGGAACGGGTAGCAGGTCGCCCAGTCGTTGTTGATGTAATCCCAGCCCCACACCTGCTCGTCCGAAATGGTGATGGCCGGACAGGAGGGATGCTTGACGCTGTGGAGGGTCGTGGGAACCGTGGTGCCGCCGGCCGCGGTGATATACGGATCGTTGGCCGGCGAGTCCACGGACAGCACCGGGGCGAAGCCAAACCCCAGGCCGGCCGGGATCGCGGGGTTGTTCACGTCGTACGCCCCCGAGTCCCCGGAGGCGGCGAAGAACGACTGGCCCTGCGCGGCGCCCTCCAGCAGCGCCTGGTCGATCGCGACCATCAGTCCCGTGTAATCCACGCCGTCATTCAGCACGGCGGCGAAATAGAACTCCTCCGCCTCGCCCCAGCTGATGGAGACGGTGTCCGCCAGGTTCTCGGATGCGGCGGTATAGAAGAGGTCGAGGAAGCCGTTGTTGGTATTTGGCGCGATGTAAACACGAATGTTGGCGGCGGGCGCGAGACCTCCGGACTGCTCGACATCGAGCGAGGTCTCATCATCGCCGACCCCGGCCTGGATCGGCGTCCCGCCGTCCACCATCACCTTGGTGATGCGGTACGGCGACACCCGAAGTCCGATCTTCCGCCAGTACGAGTAGGCGTCCTGCTGCCTGAAGTTGGCGAGCGTCATGATGCCCACCGTCTGGCCGCGGCCCTGGATGCCCATGCGGTAAAGAGGGTTCACGTCATAGAGATTGGCGGCATCACCCACCGTGTATTGCCCCGGCGTGCCGGTCGCGGTCCCGGCGGTGGCCCACTTGACGGCGGGGGCAGTCATGCCGGCGTAGGCGCCCTGACCGAGCCGCGCGATGTGCGGCCGGAACCTGCCCGGCTCATTGCTGAGTCCCGGGACCGAGAGCACCAGAGTCGAGAACGAGCTCGGCAGGACGTACTTCCATGCGGGACGGTGGAAGCGCTGTCCGTTGCGCGTGAAGTCGTGCAGCTGGGTGGAGAAAGCGGCGTTCAACTCGTCGGCCGTGCCGGTGACGGTGATGTCCAGGTTGTCCGGATAGATCTTGTTCACCCTGATGCCGAAGGACCGCAGATAGCTTACGAACTGCCAGATGGCGCGGTTCGACGGCGCGAAGCGGTCACGGAACTGCTCCACCGTGAGGAAGTGGTGGTAGTTCGGGCTGCCGGGCGTCGTCGTCTCGGCGACGAAGCGCTGCAGACCCGGAAGATCCGTCACGTTGAGGAAGATCGAGGTCGTGATCAGGGTGCTGGACGGCGTGGCGCCGGCATCCTGCGCATGATGATGGTTTTGGGGCGCGGCGGCGGCGGTACCGAGGAATCCCACGGCACACGCTGCCGTCAGGAGGCACGAGTGAAGGCGCATGTTGATATCCCTGGAGTTGGTTGCGGTTGTTGTGTTAGGTCGCCCGGCGGGACCTTCTGCCCGGCCCCCTTCCCGCGGCAACGCTGTGGGCCCAGTATAGCGCCGAAGCCCAAGGCAGCGTATGCTTTTCAGAGCGCCTCAAGGCCGAGATCAAGCCCCGGTCCGGCGGGTCCGGGCGCAGTCGCGCGCCTGTCTGCGGCCGGCCGCCGGCCGCGCCGGCGATCGCCTGCCGGGTGCTACGATCCGGGCGAATCGCCGTCAGCCGCCGGCAGGTGCGGCCCAGGGGGTGGCGGGTGGTCGATCAGAATCGCGGCGTCGCTCTTCCGAGGCAGCTCCTCCATGGACACCTGCGGCTCTGGATCGCCGTCGCCCTCGGCATTGCGAGCTTCTTTTTCCTTCCGAGGGCCCTGTCGCCCATCAGCCGTCTGCTGATCGCCTGGGACTTCGGCGTCATGCTCTTCCTGGTGATGATCTTTGCCTGGATGCGGGGATTGACCGCGGAGCAGATCCGCTCGCACTACGCCGAGGAGGATCCCTCGGGCCCGGTCATCCTGATCGCCGTCACGGGCGCGGCGCTCCTCAGCCTGCTGGCCATCGTCGTGCCGCTCGCCACCCTCCGGCACGCGGGACAGGCCGAGCGCATATGGCGGTCCGTCCTCGCGGCCGTCACGCTGATCGCGTCGTGGCTGCTCGTGCCCACCATGTTCACCATGCACTACGCCGACATGTTCTACAGCGCTCCACCGCAGGACCGGCCGCTGTCATTTCCGCGAACCGAGATGCCGGCGTTCTGGGACTTCGCCTATTTCTCCTTCACGATCGCGGCGGCGTGCCAGACCGCAGACGTGTCCACCACGCACGTCTCCATCCGGCGCGTGGTGATCGTCCACGAGATCATCTCCTTCGCATTCAACGTCGCGATACTCGGGTTCGCGATCAATATCACCGCCGGCCTGCTGGCGGCCTAGCACCCGCACGGATCCTCGCTGAGGCCGTCGCCCGAGGAGGTCAGGCCCTGCCGCAACCCCGATCGTGCACGTCGGCCTGGCAGTGCCGCGGGTCAGCGTCAATTTCCGCCTCGAAGCTGGCTTGAGGCCGAAGGGGTCCGCCATAATCCTCAGTACTCGCCCGCGGCCGGGCACGAGCTGCAGCGCAGCGGTAAGGTCATGCGATTCGCGACGAGGTTTTGATGGCAGACAGTGGCGCCGGCGTTGCCGTGCTGCAGACGAGCACCGAAGCGAGGGATGTTGACTTCCTTTCCGCAGGCGGTGAGCTCGGAAGGCTCATCCGTGAGCACGACTGGCGGGCGACCTCCCTCGGCTCCATCGAGGACTGGCCGCAGAGCCTGAAGACCGCGACCGCCATCCTGGTGCGGTCCCCGGTGCCCATCGTGCTCCTCTGGGGCCCGGACGGCGTCATGATCTACAACGACGCCTACGCCGTATTCGGCGGAGCGCGCCATCCGCGCCTGCTCGGCTCCAAGGTGCTCGAAGGCTGGCCCGAGGTCGCCGACTTCAATGCCAACGTGATGCGGGTGGGCCTCGCGGGCGGGACACTCGCCTATCGCGATCAGCGCCTCGTGCTGCACCGCAACGGCCGCGCCGAGGATGTCTGGATGAACCTCGACTACAGCCCCGTGCTCGATGAGAGCGGCCAGCCGGCGGGCGTCCTCGCGATCGTCGTCGAGACGACCGATCGGGTCGTAGGCGAGCGCCGCCTGAGGACGCTGAGGGAAATAGGCTCGCGGACCACGCCCGCGCGCTCGGTGGTGACCGTATGTCAGTCCGCGCTCGCGGCGATGTCCGAGGAGAATCCGGCGGATCTGCCGGCGGTTCTGCTCTATCTCGCTTCGGGCGGCGAGCTTCGGCTCGCCGGCCACTATGGAGCCGAGCCGTTGCGGGAGACGCTGTCCCTCGGCCTTGCGGACCGCACGCAGCTCGCCTCGGCGATCGAAGCGCTGCGCCGGGGTGAGTGCCGGCAGGTCGCCGCGGAGGATCTCATCCGGCAAGAGGGCGAACGCGCGCGCCGGATCGATCTGCTCCCGATCACGGCCGGCGAGGTCCTGGCGGGCGCGCTCGCCGTGGGCAACGGCGCTGCAGCCGAGCTCGCGCCCGATGCGCTGAGACGCCGCGAGTTCCTCGAGCTCGTCGCCTCCCAGGTCTCCAAGGCGATCGCCGCCGCGCAAACGCTCGAAGGCGAGCGCAGGCGCGCGGAATCGCTCGCCGAGCTCGACCGCGCCAAGACATCGTTCTTCTCCAACATCAGCCACGAGTTTCGCACCCCGCTCACCCTCATGCTCGGCCCGCTCGCCGAGATCGCGGCGGACCCCGCCCTGTCCGATTCGGCCCGTGGACAGATCGCCATCGCGCGCCGCAACTCGTTGCGGCTCCTGAAGCTCGTCAACACCCTGCTCGACTTCTCGCGGCTGGAGGCCGGCCGGATCCAGGCGTCGTTCGAGCCCACCGATCTCGCCGCTCTGACGCGCGACATCGCGAGCACGTTCCGCTCCGCCATCGAGCGCGCCGGCCTGCGGTTCGAAGTCGACTGCCCTCCCCTCGAGCAGCCCGTCCACGTCGACCGCGAGATGTGGGAGACGATCGTTCTCAACCTTCTTTCGAATGCCTTCAAGTTCACGCTCGAAGGGCGAATCGCCGTGGCGCTGCGCGTGGAGCGCTCGGAGGCGGTGCTCGAGGTGTCGGATACGGGGGCCGGCATACCGCAGAGCGAGCTGCCGCGTCTCTTCGAGCGTTTCCACCGGATCGAGGTCGCCGAGGCACGCACCCAGGAAGGGTCCGGCATCGGCCTCGCCATGACACAGGAGCTGGTCAGGCTCCACGGCGGCGTGCTCGGCGTGCGCAGCGAGGCCGGCGCGGGCTCCACCTTCGAAGTGCGGCTGCCCCTCGGCGCCGCCCACCTGCCCGCCGATCGGCTGCGCTCGCCCCGCATCTGCGGCTCCCCGGCCATGGGCAGCCGCGCGTTCGTCGAGGAGGCGCAGCGCTGGATATCGGAGGAAAGCGGCGAGGCGAGCGATGCCGCCTCGAGCGGGGAGTGGCAGCTGCAGCACCCGCGCGCAACCGTCAGGATCGCGGAGCGCATCGTAGTCGCCGACGACAATGCGGACATGCGCACCTACCTGCGCGGCCTTCTCTCGCCGACCTACAGGGTCGAGGCGGTGAGCGACGGCGAGCAGGCGCTCGAGGCAGTGGAGCGCGAGCGGCCGGCCCTGATACTCGCCGACGTGATGATGCCCCGATGCAGCGGCCTGCAGCTCCTCGACCGCCTGCGCGCCGATGAGCGGACCCGCGACATCCCCGTCGTGCTCCTCTCCGCGCAGGCCGGGGAGGAAGCGCGGGTCGAAGGACTTCATGCCGGCGCCGACGACTATCTGGTCAAGCCCTTCTCCGGCCGGGAGCTGCTGGCCCGCATCGGCACGCTGCTCGAGCTCACCCGCATGCGGGCCGAGCGCGATGCGCAGTTTCGCGCCTTCGTGGGCGCCACGTCGGATGCGGTGTTCCGAGCGAGCGCCGACTGGAGCGAGATGCGCCATCTCGAGGGCAATGGCTTCGTCGCGGACACGCGGGAGCCCGACCGCGGCTGGCTCGAGCGATACATCCCACCACCCGATCGGCCGCGGGTGCTCGCGGCCATCCGGGAGATGCTGCGCACTCGCCGCTGTCCCAGCTGCGAGCATCGCGTGCTGCGCCTCGATGGGAGCGCCGGATGGGCGCTCTCGCGGGCGGTGCCGATCGAGGATGCGGCCGGCGAGATCATCGAATGGTTCGGGACCACCTCCGACATCACCGAGCGCAAGCTCGCCGAAGCCGAGGTCGCGCGCGCCGAGGAAAAGCTGCGCGAGGAAGCGCGGCGCAAGGACGAGTTTCTCGCGATGCTCGCGCATGAGCTGCGCAATCCGCTGGCTCCCATCACGAACGCGAGCGAGCTGCTGCTGCACACGGTGCGCAACGACGAGCGCTCGCGGCTGGCGATCGAGATGATCAAGCGCCAGGCCCTGCACCTGACCCGGCTCGTGGATGATCTGCTCGACGTGTCGCGCATCACCCAGGGCCGGATCCAGCTGCAGCGGGTGCCCGTCAACATCGCGAGCGTGATCTCGCATGCGATCGAGACGCTGGAACCGATACTGCGCGAGAAGCGGCTGCGGCTTTCGAGCACGACATCGAGCTACGAGCCGCTCTACGTCGAGGGCGACCTCGCCCGCCTCATTCAATGCGTCGTCAACGTCCTCGGCAACGCGGTCAAATATACGGATCCCTGCGGTGAGATCCACATCCAGACGCGGGCAGAGGGCCGGCTCGTCGGCATCGAGATCACGGACAACGGCGCGGGTATCGCGCCGGAGCTCCTGCCGCGGATATTCGACCTCTTCGTCCAGGGCGACCGCACGCTCGACAGATCGGAAGGCGGCCTCGGCATCGGCCTCTCGGTCGTCAAGCGTCTGATCGAGATGCACAGCGGCGAAGTCATCGCCGCGAGTCCGGGGGTGGGGCTCGGCGCCACCTTCCGGATCCGGCTGCCCCGCATCGAGCGGCCGCATTCACAGGCACCATCGGTGCCGGCCATGGAGACGGCGCCGAGACGCATTCTCGTCGTCGATGACAATGCGGACGCGGCGCAGTCGCTCGCCGTGCTCCTCGGCCTGCAGGGCCACGAGACACGGGTCGCCCTGAGCGGCCGTGAGGCGCTCGAAGCGCTGCGGGGCTTCACGCCCGAAATCGCGCTGCTCGATCTGGGACTGCCGGACATGGACGGCTATGCGCTCGCCGCGCAGCTGCGCGCCGCCGCGCATCTGCAGGGGATCCGACTCGTGGCGCTGACCGGATACGGAAGGTCCGAAGACCGCCAGAGAACCCAGGCGGCCGGCTTCGACGACCATCTCGTCAAGCCGGTCGATCTGACGGCGCTCACGCGCGTGCTGACTCAGTCCCGCTAGAAAGAGTTGCCTCCTGCACGGCGGCCGCGGGATCATCCGTGCGGTCTGGGCCGTTTGTATTGACGCATGCATAGACTCATCGCTCGATCCGCCGCTACCGCCCTTCTGCTCGCGGCGCTGCCCGCCGGCTGCGCCAAGCTCGGCCTGGGCGGTGGGCAGTCTCATTCCGCGGAGCTTCCGACGGCGCGGCAACTGAAGCTCATTCACTACATGTCGCAGGCGCCCGGTCCCAACGGGCGGCGGGTCTTCGATCACCTCGAGCAGGCGAGATCCTGCCGCGACTTCGAGATTGCGATGCGCTGGGACCGTCCTCCGGATGTGAAAGGCGGTCCCTTCGACGACAAGATGGTCTACATCTCCTCGCGCGTGCCCGCCGATCTGCCGAAGAATTCCGAGGTGTTCATTTCCGGCAGGATCGAGCAGGGACAATCGTTGCCATCCGGCGGCTCGGTCTGGTCGGTGAGGCTGAAGGACGGCGGCGAAGTACAGGCGGTCGAGACGCCGCAGTACGCC
>DASZYK010000172.1:0-2292 GCA_035545455.1 Steroidobacteraceae bacterium | reverse complement strand
ATTCGCGAGCTTGAAGTCCCCAGGAACGGCTCCTACGACACCCGGTAATTGGGTGCCTCTTTGGTGATCGAGACGTCGTGCACGTGGCTCTCGCGCACGCCGGCATTCGTGACGCGTACGAACACGGGGCGCGTGCGCATGTCCGTGACGTTGCGGCTACCCGTGTAGCCCATCGCGGCCCTGAGGCCGCCGGCGAGCTGCTGCAGGATCGTGACCACGCTGCCTTTGTAGGGGACGCGGCCTTCGACGCCTTCCGGTACGAGCTTCTCGAGCTCCGTGGAGGCATCCTGGAAGTATCGGTCGGCGGAGCCGTGGCGCTCCGCCATCGCGCCGAGCGAGCCCATGCCGCGATAGGACTTGTAGGAGGCTCCCTGGTAGAGCTCCACCTCGCCAGGGGACTCTTCCGTTCCGGCGAACAGGCTGCCGATCATGACCGCGTGCGCGCCGGCGACGATGGCCTTGGCGATGTCGCCGGAGAAGCGGATGCCGCCGTCGGAAATGACCGGAACATCGGTGTTGCGCAATGCCTCGGCCACGTTCGCGACCGCAGAGATCTGCGGCACGCCAACCCCGGCGACGATCCGCGTCGTGCAGATCGAGCCAGGCCCGATGCCCACCTTGACTCCGTCGGCCCCGGCGGCAACAAGCGCGAGCGCGCCTTCGCCGGTCGCGATGTTGCCCGCGATCACCTGTTGATCGGCCCATTGGGACTTGATCCGCTCGACGGTGGCGATGACGCCGCGGGAATGGCCGTGCGCGGTATCGACGACCACCAGGTCGACTCCTGCCTCACGCAGGGCGGTGACGCGGTCCATCGTGTCCGGCGTGGTGCCGACCGCGGCGCCCACGCGGAGCCTGCCCGTCTCGTCCTTGCAGGCGCGCGGGAATTCCGTCGCCTTCTGGAAGTCCTTCACCGTGATCATGCCGGTGAGCTCGTGATCGCCGTTCACGACCAGGACCTTCTCGATGCGGTGCTTGTGCAGCAGCGCCAGGACCTCTTCCTTCGGCGCGGTCTCCCGCACGGTGATCAGACGTTCCTGCGGCGTCATGACCGAGGAAACGGGCGCGTCGAGCTTGCGCTCGAAGCGCAGGTCACGGTGCGTGACGATGCCGACGGCTTTCTTGCCCACGACCACCGGCACGCCGGAGATCCCGCGCGAGCGGGTGAGGTCGAGCACCTCGCGAATGGTCGTACTCGGAGAGACGGTGATCGGGTCCTTGATGATGCCGCTCTCGAACTTCTTCACGCGGCCGACCTCGCGCGCCTGCGCCTCGATGGTCATGCTCTTGTGGACGATGCCGATGCCGCCCTCCTGAGCGATGGTGATCGCGAGGCGGGCCTCGGTGACCGTATCCATGGCGGCCGAGAGCAGGGGGAGATTGAGCCGAATGCGGCGCGTGACGGACGTCGCGAGGTCCACCTCCCGGGGAAGGATCTCCGAGTAGGCCGGGACGAGGAGGACGTCGTCGAAGGTGAGGGCTTCTTCGAGGATTCGCATAGCTAATTCTACGCACGGAGGGCACCGCGGTAAACCTCATGCTATCGTGGCCGGCCATGCCCAGCCTCTTCCCCGGTATCGAGCCCGAGGCGGCCACTCCCGGCCACAGCGTCTACTCGGTCTCCCGCCTCAATAAGGAGGTGCGAGCGCTGCTCGAGCGGGGCCTGGGAGTCGTCTGGGTCGAGGGTGAGCTCTCGAATTTCTCCCAGCCCTCCTCGGGCCACTGGTATTTTTCCTTGAAGGACCGGGACGCGCAGGTGCGCTGCGCGATGTTCAGGCTGAAGAACGCGGCGCTGGGGTTCACGCCCAAGGCCGGCCAGCACGTGCTGGCGCGCGGACGCGTGAGCCTCTACGAGCCTCGCGGCGAATACCAGCTGATCGTCGATCATCTGGAGGAAGCGGGAGTCGGCGCGCTGCAGCGCGAGTTCGAGCGGCTGAAGGCGAAGCTCGCCGCCGAAGGGCTGTTTGCCAGCGAGCGCAAGCGCAGCGTGCCGCGTTTCCCGCGGCGGATCGCGGTCGTCACCTCACCCACCGGTGCGGCCGTGCGCGACGTCCTCAACATTCTGGCGCGCCGCTTTCCGCCGGCCGCGGTGCTGGTGTATCCGACGGCCGTACAGGGCGCGGCTGCGGCGCCGGCGATCGTGCAGGCGTTGCAGCTGGCCTCCGAGCGTGCGGATTGTGACGTGCTGATCCTGGCGCGGGGCGGGGGCTCGATCGAGGACCTGTGGGCCTTCAATGATGAACGGGTGGCGCGCGCGATTCGAGCGTGCGCCATTCCGGTGGTCACCGGGAT
>DASZYK010000171.1:0-3656 GCA_035545455.1 Steroidobacteraceae bacterium | reverse complement strand
CGCCGGCTCATCTCGTCGACCGCGAGTCGCGAATCGAGGAGCGCGCTCCCGGGCGGCAGCGTGAAGGACTCGAGCAGCACTCCCTCGTTGGGCAGCGGCAGGAAATTCACCGGCACGAGCGCCAGCCCGGCGAGGCTGACGATGAGCACGCCGAGGGTGATCGCGAGGCTCGTGCGCGGCCTGCGCGCGACGAGCCGGAAGAGCCTCCCGTTCCAGCGCCGAAGCCGCTCGAGCAGGCGCTGGCCGCCGGTCGCGGCCGCGTCGGGATGCGTGCCGAGGAAGCCGAGACCCACGGGGATGAGACTGACCGAGACGAGGAGCGAGGCGAGGAGCGCGAAGGTCATCGCCAGCGAGAATGGGATGAAGAAGAGTCCCACCAGGCCGCCCACGAAGAGAAGCGGCACGTAGATCGCGATGTTGGTGAGCGTCCCCGTGACGTCTGGGATGACGATGCTCCGCAGGCCCCTGCGGATACCCTCCCAATGTCCATCCCCCTCTTCCCAGCAGTGATGAATGCTCTCGAGAACGATGATGGCATCGTCGGCCAGCAGACCCACGGCGACCGTGAGCGCCCCGAGTGTCATGAGATTGAGATCCTGCCCGAAGAAGTAGAGCGCGGCGATGGCGAGCGCGAGCGACATCGGGATGCTGAAGGCGAGCACCCAGATGCCGCGGCCGGCGCCGAGCACCCAGAAGAGCACGGCGACGGCGAGCGCCATGCCGATGAGAAGGTTGCGGCCGAGATCCGTGCCAACGAGGTGCACGACGTGGCCCTGGTCATAGATGCGGACCCAGCGCACCCCGGGTGGAAGCGCAGGCATCGTCTGCCGCAACACAGCCGCCACGGCCCGCGTCACCGGCGTCGTGGCCGCGCCCGGCTGCTTGATGACCGTGAGAGCCACGCTCGGACGGCCATCGAGCGCAACGGCATTGTGAGTTGGAACAGGCGCACGCACGATGCGCGCCAGGTCACTCAGAGGGATCGGACCGCGCGTGCCGCGCACCGCGATGGCGGCGAGCTGCGCGATGTGCACGGGCAGATGCCGCGCCTCGATGAGGACGTCGTTGTGACCCTGCCTCGTGTAGCCCGCCGGCTGCAGCAGGACCTGGGATCTCACCGCCCGCGTGATCGCCGCGACCGACACGCCGTAGCGGCGCAGCGCATCGAGGTCAGGCTGAATCCACAGGGCCTCATCGCCCGCGCCATAAACATTGACGAACTGCACGCCCGGCAGGGCGCGCAGCGCGGGCGCCACGCTCTCGAGCACCGCGCGCTGCACTTCAGCCGGCGCGACGCCGGCCGGAATCCGCGCGGTGTAGTCCGCGACCTCGTTGATGGCGTTGCCCATGATCTCGGCCAACGGGTGAGCGGAGGCCGGAAGCTGGCCGCGCGCACGGTCGATGGCGCCGTTGACCGCCTGCAGATCGAGCGCGGCGGAGGTTCCCTCGCGGAAGCGGATGTCGATCTCGACCACGCCGTTGCCCATCACGGAGCGGACGCTCTCGAGCTCGGGCAGCGTGAGGATCTGCCCCTCCAGCGGATAGACGAGGAGACTTTCGAGCTCGCTCGCCGTCGTGCCCGGCAAATGAGTGATGACGCTGACCTCGGGAAAGTCGAATTGCGGCAGCACCTCCACCGGAATGTGCAGCAGGGCGTAGGCGGCGATGCCCATGAGCACGATCAGGGCGAGCGCCCACAGCACGGGACGCATCAGCACGTGCGGCAGCGGACGGACGCTGGCCATGCTCAGTCGGGGGGCGTGTACCGCCGCGAGATCCCGCGGTGATATTCGAGATACGCGTTCCGCACCACGACCCGCTGGCCGGGCTCGAGGCCCTTCTCGATGATGCTGTCCCAGCCCCGCGCCGGGCCGGGCACGACCGGCCGCGCGCGGTCGCCGCTCGGGGTGCGCACCAACACCCACCACTGCGCCCGGTCCATGATCAGGGCCGCCGTGGGTACGGTGATCACGCGGCGCCTCGCCCCGGCGAGGATGACGGTGCCCCATTCGCCGTCGAGCCAGGGCGCGCCGCCCGGCTGCTCCGCCGAGCCCGCGCCCGCCGGCAGCAATCCCACCTTCTCGCCGCCATCCGGCGCCAGTGCGGGAAAGACACTTGCGACTCTCACCCGGACGGCTTTTCCGCCCGAGGCCGGCTCGAAGCTCCCGTGCATTCCCGCGCGCACCGCGGCGGCATCGCGGCCGTAGCAGGTCGCCACGAGCCAGAGGCTGCCGCGCGCCTGCAGAGTCAACACGCTCTGGCCGGACGTGACGCGCTCGCCGCTTCCGGCATCGACGGCGATCACGGTGCCGGCGACAGGCGCGCGCAGGGTGATCGTCTGCTGCGCGACCTGGAGTTGCGCCTGCGCGGATGTCAGGTCGGCGGCGGCTGCCGCCACGGCGCTCTCGGCGGCCGCCACGGATTGGCGGGTGCTGAGCCGGCCGGCGAGCTGCCGCCTCTCGGCCTGGAGCGCGCGCCGCGCGGCCGTGAGGCGGGCTCGCGCGCTGCGCACCGCTCCCCGCCGGGCGGCCAGAGCCGCCTGGATTTCCGGGCCCGACAGTGTCGCGAGCGGCTCGCCTGCCGTGACCTGCGATCCGGGCTCGACGCGCAGGGCCGCCACGGTGCCGGGCCCGACGGCGCGAACCGGCACCACCGCAAGCGGCAACACCTGCGCGTACGCCCGGTATTCCGCCGTGACCGAGTGCTCACGTACCGTCACCGCCGGTCCGTCCGCAGGAGAAGCCTGTGGAGCGGCAGGTGTCGCGATCCCGATGCCGGCCATGAGGGTGGCGGCCACGGCCGCCCATGCGGCGCACGCGCGGCCGGCGGCGATCCTCAAGAGGTCATTCCGAGGAAGGGGCGCATGACTCGCTCGCCGTAGACGACCCCCAGCACGAGCGCCGTGAGCAGCAGCGAGATCAACAGCACGCCGGCACGCTCGACACCGGCGAGGCGGGTGGAGCCGTCGGCGGACTGCCGGGGAAGAGGCGCCAGGAGGCGGGATACGCGCTTGCGCAGTGCGCCAGGATCACCGATCAGGCGTGCGTGAGCGAGTTGGGTGCCCTCGAGGGGCGTTGCCGATGAAGGCGCCGCCACCCGCCCGAGGTAGCGCACGGAAGCCAACACCGCCGCCGCCAGATCCGCGCCGTCGGCGCCCGCGGCTCTGGCTTCATCGTCCCGCGCCAGCTCGAGCGCCTCCAGCCAGAGCCCGAGGCGCCTGCCGGCCCAGGGCCAGGGCCACTGCAGATCGGTGATGAGCTGCGCCAGCCAGATGCGCAGCGGATCCCGGTGGATCGCGTGCGCGTGCTCGTGCGCGAGCGCCGCACGGATGACCCCGTCCTCGAGCTGCTTGGCGAGAAACGGTGAGAACACCACCTGCGGCTGGATGAGCCCGACCGTCGAGATGCCGCAATCGGTCGGAATGCGCAGCAGCGCCCACGCGGCCCGCGCCGCGGCGCGCGCGAAGACGAGACCGGATGGAATCGCGGCCGCCAGCAGCACCCAGCGGTCGAGCGGGTCGCGCACCGGGTCGGGCTCGCGCAGCGCCCAGCCGCAGAGCCATGCGGCCACGAGGAGCGTCGGCACGACCGGATACCAGAGCCGACGCCAGCTGCGGCGCTCGAGCTGCGCCGCGGTCAGGTCCGCGCGGGTTGCCG
>DASZYK010000170.1:0-6053 GCA_035545455.1 Steroidobacteraceae bacterium | reverse complement strand
GGTCACGCGGGTGAGGTCGACACCCAGCTCGCGAGCGAATTTCCGGACGCTCGGCCCGGCGTGCGCACGGGAAAAGCCGGGCTCGTTGATGGGAGGCAGATCGGTGCGCAACGCCGCAGGGATCTCGGCGGAGGGCTCGGGAACGGCTTGCGGCGGTGTCGAAACAGCCGCGGCCGCCGCCGGCTTTCGATCGGCCGAAGGCTTCGGCGAGGCCGCCCTGTCCGTGGAGCCGGCCGGCACCGCCGGCGAGAGCGGCGCCGATGCCGCGGCTGCGGCGGGCGGCGGATCTGCCTTCGCGGCCGGCTGCTCAGCCGGGGCCGGCGGCCGCGCGCCGTCGGCGGCGCGGACGGTGGCGATCAAATCGCCCGCGTTGACCGTGCCGCCTTTCGCGACGTGGAGTTTCTCGATGACACCGCTGGCCGTCGAGGGCACATCCATGGTCGCCTTCTCGGTTTCCAGGGTGACGAGCGGCGCCTCCGTCTCGATGCTCTCGCCCGGCTTGACGAGAACGTCGATCACGGCGACGTCCTTGAAGTTGCCCATGTCGGGGACGCGCACTTCGACGAGGCGGGCTGCCGCGTTCATCGCAAGGGACCCTTCAGACTTTCCAGGGAACGGGCTTCGCCGGATCCACGCCCAGCGCCTTCATCGCCGCGGTGACGGCGGAAGGCTCGAGCTTGCCCTCGTCGGCGAGGGCCTTCAGGGCGGCGACGGCGATGTAGTGGCGGTCGACCTCGAAATGCCGGCGCAGCGCCGCGCGCGAATCGGAGCGGCCGAAGCCGTCGGTGCCGAGGCTGACATAACGGCCCGGGACCCACTGGCGGATCTGGTCGGGCACGGTGCGTACGTAATCGGTGGCGGCAATGAAGGGGCCCTGCGCATCCTTCAGGCACTGCTGAACGTAGGGCGCGCGCGGGGCCTCGCCCGCGTGCAGCAGATTCCAGCGCTCGCTCTCGAGCGCCTCGCGGCGCAGCTCGCTGAAGCTCGTCACCGAGAAGACGTCGGCGCGCACGCCGTAGTCGGCCTCGAGGAGCTTCGCGGCCTCGAGACATTCCCGCAGGATCGTGCCGGAGCCGAGCAGCGTCGCGCGCAGTTTCCCCTTGCCGCCGGCGCGCAGGAGATACGCGCCCTTGAGAATCCCCGCCTCGCTGCCCTTCGGCAGGGCCGGCTGCGGGTAGTTCTCGTTCATCACCGTGATGTAGTAGAAGATGTTCTCCTGCTCCACGTACATGCGCCGCATGCCGTCCTGGATGATGACGGCGAGCTCGTACGCATAGGCCGGATCGTAGGCCACGCAGTTGGGCACGGTGGTGGCGACGAGCTGACTGTGCCCGTCCTGGTGCTGCAGGCCCTCGCCGGCGAGCGTCGTGCGGCCCGCGGTGGCGCCGAGCAGGAAGCCGCGCGCCTGGATGTCGCCCGCCGCCCAGATGAAATCTCCCACCCGCTGAAAGCCGAACATGGAGTAGAAGATGTAGAACGGCACCATGCTGATGCCGTGATTGCTGTAGGCGGTGGCGGCGGCGATCCACGAGCAGAGCGAGCCCGCCTCGTTGATGCCCTCCTCGATCATCTGCCCCTTCTTGTCCTCACGGTAGGACATGAGGGTCTCGGCGTCCTGCGGCGTATAGAGCTGGCCGACCGAGGAGTAGATGCCGATCTGGCGGAAGAGTCCCTCCATGCCGAACGTGCGCGCCTCATCCGGCACGATGGGCACGATGTATTTGCCGATCGCCTTGTCCTTGAGCAGCGTCGTCAGGACGCGGACGAACGCCATGGTCGTGGAGATCTCGCGCTCGCCCGTGCCCTCGAGCACGGCGGCGAACGCCTCGAGCGGCGGCACGGCGAACGGCGGCGCGAGCTTGCGGCGCGCCGGCAGATAACCGCCGAGAGCCTTGCGGCGCTCGTGCAGATAGCGGGCCTCATCCGAGTCCGCCGCCGGCTGGCGGAACGGCAGCTTCGCGACGTCCTCGTCCGAGACGGGGATGTGGAAGCGGTCGCGGAAGACCCGCAGATCGTCCTCCGACAGCTTCTTCTGCTGGTGCGCGACCATCTGTCCCTCGCCGCCCTTGCCGAGGCCGAAGCCCTTGACGGTCTTCGCGAGAATGACGGTCGGCTGGCCCTTGTGCGCCATGGCGGCCGTGTAGGCGGCATACACCTTGCGCGGATCGTGGCCGCCGCGGTTCAGCCGCCAGATCTCCTCATCCGACATGTTGGCGACCATCGCCTTGAGCTCCGGGTATTTCCCGAAGAAGTGCTCGCGGGTGTAGGCGCCGCCCTTGGCCTTGAAGTTCTGGTACTCGCCGTCGACGCATTCCTCCATGACGCGCCGCAGCAGGCCCAGGGTGTCGCGGGCGAGGAGCGGATCCCAACGCGAGCCCCACAGCACCTTGATCACGTTCCAGCCGGCGCCGAGGAAGGCGGCCTCGAGCTCCTGGATGATCTTGCCGTTGCCGCGCACCGGACCGTCGAGGCGCTGCAGATTGCAGTTGATGACGAAGATGAGATTGTCGAGGCCCTCGCGCACCGGCATGGTGAGCGCGCCCATCGACTCCGGCTCGTCCATCTCCCCGTCGCCGAGGAATGCCCAGACCTTGCGGTCCGAGGGCTTGGCGAGCCCGCGGTGCTCGAGGTAACGGATGAACCGCGCCTGGAACATCGCCATCATCGGCCCGAGTCCCATCGACACCGTCGGGAACTGCCAGAAATCCGGCATCAGCCACGGGTGCGGGTAGGAGGAAAGACCCTGATCCCTGCCGCCCGCCTCCTGCCGGAAGTGATGCAGCTGACTCTCGCCGAGGCGCCCTTCGAGATAGGCGCGCGCGTAGATTCCGGGTGAGGAATGCCCCTGGAAGAACACGAGGTCGCCCGGATGCTCGGCCGAGGCGGCTCGCCAGAAATGATTGAAGCCGACTTCGTAGAGCGTCGCCGACGAGGCGTAGCTCGCGAGATGGCCGCCGTACTCCGAGGAGATGCGGTTGGCCTGCACGACCATGGCCATGGCGTTCCAGCGGATGTAGGCCTCGATCCGCTGCTCGAGCGCGCGATTGCCGGGATACTGCGGCTCCCGCCCGGTCGGAATGCTGTTGACGTAGGCGGTGTTCGCCTTGAAGGGCAGATACGCGCCGCTGCGGCGCGTGTAATCGATCAGACGCTCGAGGAGGAAGTGCGCGCGCTGCGGACCATGAGTCTTCAGCACCGAGTCGATCGACTCCAGCCATTCCTGGGTTTCAACGGGGTCGAGATCTTCCAGCTTCGGAGGTTCGGTCATTCGAGCTAATGGAGTAGGATGCGCCGGCAGCTTCCCAGCCAAGCGAAAGTCGTCTATTCAATGAGCCGCGCAATGATCCGGGTTTCACTCCCGGTGGTCAAGCAAGCGCCGGAGCGGAGCGCGAGCGCCGCCCGCCGCGGCCTCACGGTGCTGCCGCCCTCCGACGGCCCGGAAATCGCGCGCTCGCGCGGCGGCGACGCCGATGCGCTCCTCGTGATCGTGCCCGAATCGGCCTCGGCGGGCAGCCTCGTGAAGCTTCCGGAAGGCCCCCGCTGGCAGGACCTGCTGGCGCGCGAGCGGCCGCGCGCCGGCGCGGTGCGCACCACCTCACTCGCCAACCGCCGCCAGACACTCGCCGTGCTCGGCTTCCTCAAGCCCGAAGCGAGCGCCTTCGAGCGGCTCGCGCTCGCCGGCCGGATGATGAAGGAGGCCGCGGCGCGCGCCCCGCAGACGATCGGCCTCGCCACGGCGGGCTTCCCCGCCGCCGGGAGCGGTCCTGCGGCCGCCCAGGCGTCGCTCGAGGCACTGCTCGCCGCCGCTCTGGCGCAGGCGTTCGAGCTGCCGAGCTGCCGCGCGCCATCCCCTGACGAGCGGCACATCACGCGCATTCAGCTGCCGGCCGATGCGCACCTCGACACCCGGTATGCCGCCGTCTGCGCGCAGGGCACCAATCTCGCCCGTTGGCTCACGGCGCTGCCTCCCAACATTCTGAACGCCCGCGGTTATCGCGCGGCGCTGACTCAACTCGCGCGGCGGCATGGCCTCGAGATGACCTGGCTCGGGGAGCAGGCGCTGCGGCGCGCGGGCGCCAACGCATTTCTGGCCGTCGCCGCCGGCAACGACAGCCCGGGCGCGGGTATCGCGCACCTCAAGTATCGCCCCGGCCGCCGGCGGGCGGGTCCGCCGGATCTCGCGCTCGTCGGCAAAGGCATTCTCTTCGACACCGGCGGCGTCAACCTGAAGCCCCATCGGTCCATGCTCGACATGCACACCGACATGGGAGGCAGCGCGGTGGCGCTCGCGACACTGATCGCGCTCGCGCAGCTGCGCGCGCCGATAGCGGCGGACGCCTGGCTCGCCATCACGGAGAACAACATCGGGCCGCGGGCATACCGGCCGCAGGAGATCGTGCGCGCCGTCAACGGCGTCACCATCCAGGTGATCCACACCGATGCGGAGGGCCGCATGGCGCTGGCGGATACGCTCGCGCTCGCCGCGCGTACGCGGCCGCAATTCATGCTGGACTTCGCCACGCTCACGGGCGCGTGCGTGTATTCCCTGACCGAAAGGATGAGCGGCGTTTTCACCAACCGTCCGGCGCTCGCACAGCGGCTCGTCGAGGCCGGCCAGGAAAGCGGCGAGAGAGTCTGGGCATTCCCGCTCGATGCCGATTTCGACTCCGACCTCGAGAGCAAGGTCGCCGATGTCCTGCAATGCACCACCGACGGCAAGGGCGATCACATCCTGGCCGCGCGATTCCTCAGCCGCTTCGTGCCGGAAGACATTCCCTGGGCGCACGTCGACCTGTCGTCGGCGACGCGCACCGGCGGTCTGGGCCACATCAACACCGAGGTGACCGGCTTCGGCGTGCGCTACTCGCTGGAATTGCTCCTGAAGCAGGACCTCCTCGACGCACTGGAGGCCGGCCGGTGACGGCTCTCGACATGCGCCGCCCCGACGACCTGCATCTGCATCTGCGGGACGGCGAGGCGATGAGATCCGTGCTGCCGTTCACCGCGGCCCGCTTCGCGCGCGCCCTCATCATGCCGAACCTGCGGCCGGCCGTGACGAGGACGGAGCATGCGCTGGCATACCGACAGCGCATCCTCGCCGCCCTGCCCAGGGACACGACGTTCCAGCCGCTGATGACGCTCTATCTCACGGACCAGACCGACCCCGCCGAGGTCGATCGCGCCAGGGCGAGCGGCTGCATCGTGGGCTTCAAGCTCTACCCGGCCGGGGCGACGACCCACTCCGATGCCGGTGTCACCGACATCCATCGGGTGGATGCGGTCCTCTCCCGCATGGAGGAGCAGGACCTCGTGCTGCAGGTGCATGGCGAAGTCACGGATCCCGGCGTCGACGTCTTCGATCGCGAAGCGCGCTTCATCGATGAGGTGCTGGCGCCGCTCGCGGCGCGCTTTCCGCGCCTGCGCATCGTCTTCGAGCACATCACGACGCGCGCGGCGGCGCAGTTCGTGCTGGGCGCGCGCGCCGGCATCGCGGCCACCCTCACGCCGCAGCACCTCCTCATGAATCGCAACGCGCTCTTCGCGGGTGGCATCCGCCCGCACCACTTCTGCCTGCCGGTGCTGAAGTCGCAGGCGGACCGCGAGGCGCTGCTCGGTGTCGTCGCGAGCGGCGATCCGCGCTTCTTCCTCGGCACCGACAGCGCCCCGCACGCGCGCGGCGCGAAGGAGACCGCCTGCGGCTGCGCGGGCATCTTCTCGGCGCATGGCGGCATCGAGCTGTACGCGGAGGCATTCGAGGCCGCCGGCGCGCTCGAGCGTCTCGAGGCATTCGCGTCCGAGCACGGCGCGGACTTCTACCGCCTGCCCCGCAACACGGATCGCATCACGCTCGTCAAGGCGCCGTGGCAGGTGCCCCGGTGCTACCCGTTCGGCAATGACGAGCTCGTGCCGCTGCGCGCCGGCGAGCACATCGGCTGGCGCGTGGCGGAGAAGACATGAGTCCGGGTACCAGCGCCGAACCCGAGACCGCGCCTATTGCGCCCGCGGCCAGTGCCGCGCTCATGGCGCGGCGCTTCCGCGCCTTTCTGCCGGTG
>DASZYK010000169.1:0-3882 GCA_035545455.1 Steroidobacteraceae bacterium | reverse complement strand
CAGCTCCTCGAGAAGGGCATCGCGCACGTGCGCGAGCGTCTGTGGAAGCGTGCGGGGAAGCTGTACTTCGTACACCTCGCGCTGCTGGTGTTCGCGTTCACTATCGTGGCTGGAATTGCGGTAGTGACGGGGCGGCAGACGCTGCACAATCACCTGTCGTTCTTCTTCCAGTCTCCGGCCCGGGCGGCGATGTCGGGACCGCTCTTCCTCTACCAGCCGCCGCTGCTCGACATCCTGCCGATGTATGTCGTGTTCCTGGCCCTGTCCCCGCTCATCCTGCATCGGGCGGCGACGCGCGGCTGGACCCTCATTCTGACGATCTCGGGCCTGCTGTGGGCTCTGGCGCAGGCCGGCGGCCGCCGGTGGCTGTTCGTGAAATTCTCGGCGCTGACGGGCTTCGACCTTCCGCTCACCGCCCTCGGCTCGTTCGACTGGCTCGCCTGGCAGCTCGTCTGGGTCGCGGGACTCTGGTTCGGCGCCGGGCCGATGCGCCGCGATGCCCCGCGCACGGCGCCGGCCGCGCATCCGGTGGCAGGAGGACTGCTGGTCGGAGCGCTCGCGGTCACGATGGTGTTCTTCGTCTGGCGCCACCAGATCGCCGGGCTCGGGCTCGCGCTGTCGGGCGACTCGGCGCTGCTCAGCAAGTGGCACCTCGGGCCGCTGCGAGTGCTCAACTTCGCCGCCCTGGCAGTCGTCGTGCGGCATACGCTGCTGCCCGCGCTCGCGCTGGTCCGGGTGCCGGGGCTATCGCTGCTCGGGCGCTCCTCGCTCGCGGTCTTCACGACTCATCTGCCCTTCGCGTTCCTCAGCCGCGGGCTCATCGTGGATGAGGCGCCGCTCAGCCTGGCTCTCCAGGCATCCGTCCTCGTGCTCACCTTCGGCACGATGCTCGCAGTGGCGTGGTGGGCCGGTGGGCGCTCCCCGGCCCGGCGCCCAACCGCAAAGCCCGCGCCCGCGTAGGCCAAAGGAGCGGAACAGGTCCGCGCAGTCGCGCGTTGTTGGGACGATGTTGGCCGCGTTGGGGAGGCGCGCTGATGTCGCCCTTGAAAATCGGCCTCTTGGTGGACGGCGAGCGCCTGACGAAGCACGTCCACGAGCTCGTGCGCTGGGCCAATTCGACCGACACGCTGCGCGTCACGCACCTCATCGTGCAGGAGCGGCCTGCCCCGCCAGCGCAGCCTCCCCGCCTGGCTCGGCTCATCCGCAAGCCGCCGGCCGAGATCGCGGCGAATCTCCTGTGGCGCGCAAAGAACCATATCGAGAGGCGCGGGGTCGAGGCCACCGGCGCCTACCAGGGCTCGAGCGAGACGCTCGAGGCGGGAGCGGTGGTGCCCGGCCGGATCGTCGTGAAGCCGCTCGTCTCGAAATCAGGGCTCGTCCACCGCTTCAGCGAGGAGGATCTCGAGCGGATCCGGCAGGAGCGCTTCGACCTGCTGCTGCGCTGCGGCTCGGGGATCCTCCGCGGCGGCATCCTCACGGCCGCGCGCCTCGGAATCCTCTCCTTCCATCACGGCGACAACCGCGTCAACCGCGGCGGTCCGCCGGGCTTCTGGGAGGTCTACCATGGCTGGAGCAAGACCGGATTCGTGGTCCAGCGGCTCACGGAGGAGCTCGACGGCGGTGATGTCATCCTGCGCGGCTTCGTGCCGACGCAACGCTCCCACCTCCTGAATTGCGCGCTGCTCTACGCCAAGTCCTATTTTCATCTGCGCACGCTCCTCGTGCGCATCGCCGCCGCCGGCGAAATGCCGGAGGCCGAGCGCCAGGTGCCCTATCCCGGCAGGCTGTTCGTGGCGCCCGGCGCACGGGAGCTCGCGTACTACCTGCTCAAGCGGACCGGCCGCTCCGTGTCGGGACGCGCCCGGAGAGTCCTGAAGCGCAGCGAGCGCTGGGGCGTCTGCTACCTGAAAAGCGACTGGCCGCAGGCCGCGCTCTGGCGTGGCCTGCGGCTCGCCACGCCGCCCGGGCGCTTCCTCGCCGACCCCTTCGTGGTGACGCGCGACGGACGGACGTGCCTCTTCGTCGAGAACTACGTGTATCGGACGGGCAAGGCGCACATCAGCGCCTTCGCGCTCGAGGACTCGGGGCCGCGCGAGCTCGGCATCGCGGTCGAGGAGGACTTCCATCTCTCCTTCCCGTTCCTCTTCGAGCACCGCGGGGATCTCTTCATGTGTCCGGAATCGAGCGCCGCGCGGCAGATCCGGATCTATCGCTGCCTGTCCTTTCCGCTCAAGTGGCGCCTCGAGTGCGTCGCGATGCGCGAGGTGGCGGCGGTCGACAGCATGATCTTCAGCCGTGGCGGGGCCTGGTGGCTCCTCACCAATTTCAGTGCTGCGCCGCCCTTCGATCAGCGCGCGGAGCTGCATCTATTCCGGGCCGCGGACCCTCTCTCGGGCGGCTGGGAGCCCCACCGCCGCAATCCGGTGGTCATGGACCCGGAATTCGCGCGCAATGCCGGCTTGCTGCGCGCAGCGGACGGCCTGGTACGGGTGTGTCAGTCGCAGGGGTTCGGGTCGTACGGCACCTCGTCGAATCTCATGCGCATCACCCGGTTGGACCTCGACCACTACGCGGAGGAGCTGATCGACCGGATCACGCCGGGATTTCTGCCGGGAATCGGCGGCACGCACCACATGCATTCGGACGGGATCTATTCCGTGTGGGACTACAAGCGCTGGGAGCGGGTGAAGCCCGTCAGCCGCCCCGCCGCGGAAGGCGGACTCGCCTGGGAGGCGATCTGCGCCCCGGGCGCCCGCCCTGGCAAAGCCGCCCGCTGAAGTCCGCCGGCTACTGGAAGGCGTCGGGATTCTTGAGGACTTTCGCGGTGGCGCGCAGCTGCGCAATGTAGCCCAACGCGTCGGCGTCGCCATCACGCTGCAGCTGCTCCTGCTGCAGGGCCTGCTCCAGGTACTTGTTGGTTTGCTGCGCGCCGCTGCGGATCCCGGTGATGGCGATGAGCGCCGCGCCGCCGTTCTCCAGCGGCACGGCGTCGTACACCGCACCGTGCACCGGCTTCGCGGAGTCGAACGCCACGGACAGGATCTCCGCCGGAACCGAGGGATCGCCGCGCCCGACGAACTTCGCCGGATCCGCGCTGACCTTGAGGCTCTTGGCGACCTGGTCGAAGGAGGTGCCTGACTGCAGCTGCGTACGAGCTGCTTTCGCTGCGGCTACCGCGGCATCCGTCTCACGCTGCTTCTGCAGTGCGGCGATGATGCTATCGCGAACGTCTGCGAGCGGCTTCACGTGCGCCGCGTGACGCGCCGCGACCTGGAAGATGACCATCTTGTCGTTGTCGAGGATGACCGGGCCGCCGAGCGTGTCGGCTGCGAGGGCAGTCGCCCCGAACACCTGACTCTGCAGGGGCTTCGCCGCGCCGAGCGGCGCGCCGCCGGTTCCCTGCAGGAACTGCGGCACCTCGCCGGCCGTGAGGCTGAATTCCTTGGCGAGGCTGTCGAGGGTCACTCCCGGATCCTGCAGCCGGCCCTGCAGCTTGTCCTCGATGTCGCCGAAGCGGTTGCTGGCGGCGCTCTGCTTGAGCTGCGCCTCGAGCTCCGGGCGCGCCTCGGCCAGGGTTTTGGTCCTGCCGGGCTGGATCCCGTCGAGCTTGATGATGTGGTAGCCGTACTGGGTCTTGACGGGCCCGACGATGTCGCCCACCGCCTTGATGCCGAAGAGCGCATCGGCGAACGGCGCGACGAAACCGCTGCGGTCCATCCAGCCCAGGCTGCCGCCGTTCTTGGCGGACCCCGGATCCTGGGAATACTTCTTCGCCAGCGCGGCGAAGCTCTGCCCCGACCTGGCGAGGGCGAGGACCTGGTCCGCCTGCTTCAGGGCCGCGGCCGGGTCCTTGCCGAAGGGAATGAGAATGTGGCTGGCCTC
>DASZYK010000168.1:0-1831 GCA_035545455.1 Steroidobacteraceae bacterium | reverse complement strand
GCGCCGAGCGAGCCGAGACCGGTGGCGGTGAGCGTTACCACGTTGACCAGGCCGATGAAATGCATGCCGTGCGAGTCGAAGCTGTACCAGCCGCCCGGGGCCGTGCCGCGCGCCGCGCCAAAGCGCTGGAAGAAGAGCTTGCCGCTGTCCCCGATGGTGTCGTGCTCCCCCGGGACGTAGAAAACCTCCCGCCTCGCGCCGCGCATGATGTCCGCCGCGGCGGCGAACTGTCCGGCGGTGGCGAGATGGCTGACGTCCCCGGTATGGATCACGAAATCCGGTCTCGCCGCGGCGATCCTCGTGACGGCCTCCTGCAGAGTGTCCTCGGCGCAGGGGTGCCCACCCGCCTTGAACCCGATGTGCGAGTCGCTGATCTGCGCGAAGCGCAGCCCCGTGACTTCCGCCGCCCGCGCCGTGCCATCGAGGCGCAACGCCCGCGGCACCCCGCCGGCGAGCGTCCACATCATGCCCGCGCCGCCCCACAGCAGGCACTTCATCGCCCGCCGACGGCCTGCGGCGGCCGGTTCCTGGAAATTCTTGCTCACGCCGTCACCTCTCATGTGTCTGGCTGGGAGACTGGCCGAGCGCTCAGGATATTCCCGCTGATCAGACTTTTTTCGAACGGTTGCGGCTCGGGAATAAAACGCCCGGCATCGCGATCTATACTGATTTGATGGGCCTGGATAACGCGTTTGCCGCCGTGGCGCTTCCGCATCTCGATGCGGCTTTCAACCTTGCGCGATGGCTCACCGGTAACCGTGCGGACGCCGAGGACATCGTCCAGGAGGCGATGGTGCGAGCGTTGACCTACTTTCCGGGCTTTCGCGGCGGGAGCAGTCGCGCGTGGGTGCTTCAGATCGTGCGCAATACCGCTTATGGAGCGCTGAAGGCGCGTCGTCGCGAGCGTCTGGGGGGACAGGAGGGCCTGGATGATGCCGCGATCGAGGATATCCCCGACCCGGCCGACGGCCCCGAGAAGGTGCTGATCCGGTCGGACGAGCTGAGTCGGGTCGATACGCTCATGGGGGAACTGCCGCTCGAGCTGCGCGAGACGCTGGTGCTGCGCGAGCTCGAGGAGCTCTCGTACCGCGAGATCGCGCAGGTGACCGCCGTGCCGATCGGCACCGTCATGTCCCGCCTCTGGCGCGCCAGGAGGATGTTGGTGGAGGCAGCACGGAAAGGAGACGCCATATGAGCGTGGGCGATTGCGGCAAGCTCCTTCTGCTCCAGGCCGAGCTCGACGGCGAGCTGGACGCCGCCCAGGCCGCGGCGCTGGCCGAGCACCGCGCCGGTTGTCCGGTCTGCAGGCGGAACGAGTCGGCCATCATGGCCGCGCGTCAGGCGTTGCGGAGCGCCACCTACCATCGTGCCGGCCCCGAGCTCATGCGCTCGGTCGCGCGCCAGGTGGGAGCGCAGCGCCCGGCTCATCGCCGGCGGGCGCCGCTCCCCTGGCGAGGGTTGGCGGCCTTCGGCGCGGGCGCCGCGCTCGCAGCCGCCGTCGTGCTCAGCATTCTGCCGATGGGGCGCCAGGACATCGTGGCGTCGCTCGTCGACGATCACGTGAGGGCGCTTCAGCCCGGACATCTGCTGGATGTCGTGTCGACGAGCCAGCACACCGTGAAGCCCTGGTTCGACGGCAGGCTCGACTTTGCTCCGCCGGTGAAGAGCCCGGCCGGCTTCCCGCTCCTCGGAGGCCGGCTCGACTACCTCCACGGCAGAACCGTGGCGGTGCTCGTCTACTCGCGCGGCAAGCACCTCGTCGAGCTCTTCGTGTGGCCGGCTTCGGGCCGCGCCGAAGAGCCTGAGAGCGCGGTACGCGACGGGTACAACA
>DASZYK010000167.1:0-15386 GCA_035545455.1 Steroidobacteraceae bacterium | reverse complement strand
TCGGTCCCGCCGTAGAGCTTTGGAGGAACGCTCTCGTAAAGTGGTGCAACCTGAGCGATGCGCAAGATCGTCCCCGGTCCGGGCAGCGCGGCTTGGACAGCAAACCGCATACCCGTCACACGGTGTTGCCGGCAGCAGCATGACCACGCCTCTGCGACCCTCCCTCGGCGGCCAGGGTGCGGCCGGACACTCCGCCGCTTCGCTCGAATCGGCTCCTGATCGAGGTCCCGCGAGCCTGGCCGCGGGCCGGCGCCTGCGCGTGTCAGGACGCGAGGCCGTGCGCGCCGCGACGCTCGCCAACGGAATGCGCGTGATCGTCTGGCCGGTGCGCAACATCCCGAACGTGGCGCTGTGCAACTGGGTGCGCGCCGGCAGCCGCAACGAGGCGCCCGGCGCCACCGGGCTCGCGCACTTCTTCGAGCACATGATGTTCAACGGCACGAGCCGTCATCCGCCGGGAGAATTCGACCGGCTGATGGAAGCCGAAGGGGGCGCCAACAACGCCTTCACCAGCGATGACGTCACGGTGTACCAGGATTGGTTCCCCGCGGGGGCCCTGGAGCTGATGCTCGATCTCGAAGCCGACCGGGTGGCGCATCTCGCCTTCACGCCCGAGGTGATCGAGAGCGAGCGCGGCGTGGTCGCATCCGAGCGGCGGCTGCGCGTCGAGGACAACAGTCATGGCCTGCTCGCCGAGCAGGTCCAGGCGACGGCATTCGTCGCGCACCCGTACCGGTTTCCGACGATAGGCTGGCCCGCGGACATCCAGTCCTGGCGGCTCGAAGACCTGCAGGCGTTCTACCGCACCTACTATGCTCCCAACAACCTGACACTGACGCTGGCGGGGGACGTGGATCCGGAGCGGGCGATCGCGCTCGCGCGGCGGTGCTTCGAGCCCATTCCCGCGCAGGCGCCGCCGCCGCCGGTGCGCGCAGTGGAGCCGGAGCAGTTCTGCGAGCGGCGCGTGCTGATCCGCCGCAAGGCGCAGACGCCGCTCCTGCAGTGCGCCTACAAGGCGCCCCGCGCAGCCGATCCGCGCGCTCCGGCGGTCAGCCTCCTGCTCTCCGCCCTCGTGGAAGGAGACGCATCGCGGCTGCACCGCACGCTGGTCGAGGATCGGCGGCTCGCCATCGAGGTGAGCGGACACTGGCAGGAAGGATTCGATCCGGGGCTGCTGTGGCTCTCATTGGTGCTGCCGGAAGGCGCGGATCCCGAGGAGACCCGCGAGGCGCTCGATGCCGAGGTGGCCACCATCGCGGCGGATGGCATCACCGAGGCGGAGCTCGAGCGGGCGCGCAATCTCTCGGCCGTCGGCCTGTGGAAGAAGCTCGCCACCATGGACGGCAAAGCGCAGCTGCTCGGTGAGTATGAGGTGTTCCACGAGGACTGGTCGAAACTGTTCGAGGCGCCGGCGCGGATCGCGGACGTCTCCGCGGAGGAGCTGCGCGCGGTCGCCGGCGAGATCCTGGATGTCCGGCGGCGTACGCTCGGCGTGTTGGTGCCGTCGGACGAGAGCCGGGGAGCGGGTGCTCGCGCTCCTGCGGACGCCGGCTCATGACCGTGCGCGTACCGGAGCACGAACGGCTTTCGCTGGGCAATGGTGTCACGCTCATTCTGGTGCCGCGGCGCGACGTTCCGCTGGTGACTTTCAACGCCGTCCTGCGCGGGGGCGCGATCGGCGATCCCGCCTCCAGGCCCGGCGTTGCCTCCCTGGTCGCCGGGCTGTTGGAAAAAGGCGCGGGCGAGCGCAATGCCTATGCCTTCGCCGATGTGGTCGAGGGAGTCGGCGGCAGCTTCGGCGCGGGCGCCGGGCCCGAGGCGATCACCGTGCGCGGCCAGTTTCTCGCGCGCGACCAGCAATTGATGCTGGAGCTGCTGGCGGACGCGCTGCTGCGGCCGGCGCTGGACGCGCAGGAGCTGGAGGACCTCGCGGACCGTCACGTCGAGCTGATCAAGGCGGCGAAGGACGCGGATCCCTCGGAGCTCATCGGCACCTATGGCCGGGCATTCCTTTTCGGGGATCATCCCTATGGGCGGCCGGTGTTCGGCAGCGAGGCCTCCCTCGCCGCCATCGACCGCGAGGACGTGCGGCGTTACTACGAGGGGCAGTTCGGCGCCGAGCGGCTGATTCTCGTGCTGGCGGGCGATATCGACGCGGACCTGCTCGCCCGCGGGATCGCGGAGAGCTTCTCCCGCTGGCCGTCGGCATCGGCGGCGGCGGCCGGCCTCTCCCGGCCGCCTGCCCTGGCAGGGCGGCGCGTATTGCTCGTCGATTCTCCAGGATCGGCCCAGACCTACTTCTGGATCGGCAGCGTGGGTGTCGACAAGCGATACCCGCGCAGGGCGGCGCTCGATCTGGTGAACACGCTCTTCGGCGGCCGCTTCACCTCGTTGCTCAACACGGAGCTGCGCATCAAGTCCGGCCTCTCGTACGGTGCGCGCTCGAGCTTTGCCCGTGGCAGCGTGCCGGGAGAGTTCTCGCTTCGCTCCTTCGCCCAGACGGAGAACACCGGCAGGGCGCTCGACCTCGCGCTGCGGACGCTGGAGCGGTTGCGATATGAAGGCGTCACGGGACGGATGCTCGATTCCGCGCGCGCCTACACGCTCGGGCAATACCCACTCGGCCTCGAGACGGCGGCTGACTGGGCGGCGGTGCTGGCCGAGATAGAGCTCTACGGCCTCGGCAAGGGCTACGTCGATGACTACCCGGCGCAGCTCGCCTCGGTCGGTATCGAGGAGGCGCAGGCGGTGATCGAGGAGGCCTTCCCGCCCGCCGATTCCGTCGCCATCGTGGCGATCGGCGATGCGGCGAAGATCAGGCGGGGGTTGGCAGCGCATGGACCGCTGGCGGAGATGGCGCTCACCGACCCGGAGTTCTCGGCGTGGTGGGCGTCGGGAGACGAGAACCGTCCTTGAGGGGGGTAAGGCCGGCCCCGTCTCCCGGGCCCTTTTGATCCGACGGTCAGCTCTTCTGGCCCGGCGTGTCCGCGCGGGCTACCGTGCCGTGCACCTCGAGCGACGCAACGTTGCGCGCGACGCCGGTGCCGGCGCGCAGCGCCCGCGAGCGCGGAGGGGAGTCTGCACGACGGGTGTGACGTCTGCGTGACGACATGGCTCTGGCTCCTGGCGGGTTCCGATCTGACGATGTCAGGATAGAAACAGCGCCGCGGACGGACGCCGGCGCGGCGCATGCATCATCGCGCCGTCGAATGGCACGGTGTTGGAAGGACGCGCTCAGGCCAGGGCGCGGTCCAGCCAGCGCGAGAGACTGGCGGCGTCCACGGCGCCCGACTGGCGCGCGAGCTCACGCCCGTCGCGGAAGAGGATCAGTGTCGGAATGCTGCGGATGCCGAAGCGCCCGGCCAGCTGCGGCTGCTCGTCGGTATTGATCTTCCCCACGCGCAGCCGCGTCGCGTGCTGGGCCGCCGCACGGTCGAGCACCGGCGCCATCATCCTGCACGGCCCGCACCAGGGTGCCCAGAAGTCCACGAGTACCGGCAACGTGGCGCGCTCCACGTGCGCGGCGAAGGAGGCGGCATCGAACGCGACCGGCTCACCGGTCAGAAGCTGCGCCTTGCAGCGCGGGCATTTGGGATGCTCATCCGCGCGGTCCGCGGGCACGCGCACGATCGAGTGGCATTGCGGGCAGGCCACCAGCACGGCGCCGGCGGTGCGGGTCTCGGCGTTCATGCCGGCTCCATGGGGCCGGACGCGCCCGATTCAAGCCGCCGGGGGCTTGGCTTCGTTGCGCGCGCCCCCATTTCACCGCTGACCTTACACTCCAACGTCTTTGCGCGAGGGCCGTGTAGCTCATGGAATACCGGGACTACTACAAGATTCTGGGCGTGACCCGTACGGCCACGGCCGAGGAGATCAAGAAGTCGTACCGCCGCCTGGCCCGCAAGTACCATCCCGACGTCAGCAAGGAGAAGGACGCCGAGCAGAAGTTCAAGGAGGTGCAGGAGGCTTACGAGGTGCTCAAGGACCCGGAGAAGCGCGCCGCTTACGATCAGCTCGGCAGCGACTGGCGGGCCGGGCAGCAGTTTCGGCCGCCGCCGGACTGGGCGAGCGGCTTCGAGTTCAGCGGGGCACGATCGCGTGCGGCC
This sequence comes from Steroidobacteraceae bacterium, assembly GCA_035545455.1. Classification (GTDB taxonomy): domain Bacteria; phylum Pseudomonadota; class Gammaproteobacteria; order Steroidobacterales; family Steroidobacteraceae; genus 13-2-20CM-66-19. The sequence goes on along the minus strand of DASZYK010000167.1, from coordinate 11,280 downwards.
GGCGGCGGGCGCTTCCAGGAGCAGGGATTCGACGAGCAGGGCTTCAGCGATTTCTTCGCCTCGCTGTTCGGCGGCGGCAGTCCCTTCCGCGCGGGCCCGCGCAGCCAGGCCGGGCGGGATCACCACGCGCGCATCGACATCGATCTCGAGGAGGCCTTTCACGGCACCACTCGCACGCTCGACCTCAAGCGTCCGGAGCTCAAGCCGGATGGCACCCTCGAGCTGCGCTCGCATCAGGTGCGCGTGTCCATACCGGCGGGAGTCACCGATGGCCAGCCCATCCGGCTCGCCGGGCAGGGTGAGGCTTCTCCCGGCGGTGGCCGCCCGGGCGATCTCTACCTGGAAGTGCACCTTCGCCCCAATCGCCTCTTCCAGGTGGACGGCCGCGACGTGACTCTGACCCTGCCGCTTGCGCCATGGGAGGCGGCGCTCGGGGCGACCGTCACCGTCCCCACTCTCGGCGGACCGGTCGACATGCAGGTCCCCGCCGGCGCGCAATCGGGTCAGAAGCTGCGCCTCCGGGGCCGCGGCCTTCCGGGAAGCCCGCCCGGGGACGAGTACGTGCAGCTCAAAGTGGTCCTGCCGCCGGCCAACTCTCCGGCGGCGCGGGCGTTGTATGAGGACATGCGCGCGAAGCTCGGGAGCTTCGATCCCCGCGCCGATCTGCAGACGAGACCTTGAGGAGGAAATGCGCGTGACCGATGCCATGCAGATCCATGAAGCGCAGCTCGTGGGCGAGACGGGCTGGATCGCCGCGAGCGAGATCTGTCGGGTCTGCCGTCTGGAACTGGGCGCGGTGGTCGAGCTCGCGGAGCTCGGGCTGGTCTCGCCCCGCGGCTACGCGCCAGAGCAGTGGCAGCTTCCGGCCGCCGCGCTGCCGCGCCTCGCCGTCGCGGCAAGGCTGATGCGCGACCTGGGGCTCAACGTCAGCGGCGCGGCGCTGGCGGTGGAGCTGTTGGAGGAGCAGCGCGAGCTCGAGCGCCACATCCGCCGCCTGGAGCGTCTGGCGAATACCTGACGGGCTACTGCCCGAAGCTTTCGCCGCCGCCGGCGAGGTATGCCTCCTCCTCCGCCGTATCGGCGCGCCCCAGCGCGCGGTTGCGGTGCGGGAAGCGCCCGAACCGCGCCACGATCGAGTGATGGAGCTGCGCCGACTCGAGCGAGCTCGCGAACATTGCCCTGAGCCCCTCCGGCGCCTCGTTGAAGAGCCTGCGATAGGCTGCCACGGACTCCTCCTGCGCATCGCGCAGCTCGGCGTGCTGCAGCGGCATGTAAAAGAAGATTCTCTCCACCGGCGCCAGCGCCGCGTCCGCCGCGGACTGCATTCCCGAGAGCGTCAGCGCGAGTGCCTCGCGGTCCGAGGCGAAGGCTCGCGCCGTGCCGCGGTAGACGTGGCGCGGGAATTGATCCAACAGCAGGATGAGAGAGAGGCGGCGGCGCGGGCTGTCGGCCCACGAGGCGAGCTCGCCGGCTGCCGCCCGCTCGATCAGGCCGCCGAAGCGCGAGCGGATGAGGTCATCGGCGCGCTGCCCGTCGGCGCCGCTGCCGAACCACAGCGCGAGGCGCGCCTTCACGCCCTCGGGCTCGAGCGGCAGCCTTCCGAACCAGAACCGGCGCACCTCAAGGGCCTCGTCCATGTGGCCATTATCACCTCGCGCGGGCCCTACTCGCAGAGACTTTCGAGGTACCCCTGCGCCACCGGCGACAGCCGCTTCAGGGCCAGCGCCCGGGCTTTCGGCGCATCGACGATGTACTCCAGCGGACCCGACACCAGCATCTGCCGGATGCGCGGATGCCGCGCCGACGCCCGCGCCATCTTGTTGAGCACGGTGAAGCCGCGGTTGATCCTGTCTCGGGAGGCCCGGTTCTGCTCGATGGTGCGGGCCAGGTACTGGCCGAAGCGCGCGTAGAGGAAATAATCGTCATCCCCGATCTGGAAGCGCGCTTCGGCGAAAAAATCGGGAAAGTTCTTCTCGAGATACGAATTGACGCTGCGAAGAGAGGGTCCAGGGTCGCTGTCAGTCGACGCTTTACTCGTCTTCATCTCGTTCGTACACCTCCAAGGCCCCGCCTGAGACCTGCCAGCGTTGGGGCAAGCGCCCCAGGAAACGATCGGGACGGCCGTCGCTGGACGACGCGGGCGGCACTACACCCCGCGACGCGGCGCGGATGTTGAGCCAGCGCGTGACTTATTGCAATACCTCGGGCCTCGAAGGAGCGCCTTTCAACAGCAAGTCACGAGCGGCGCACGGCCGACCTCCGGGACCCGTCAACGCGAGAGGCAGCGTGACGGAAACCGCCGCGAGGCAGCAAGAGCGCCGCGCTCGCGCGCAACATCGACGCATCTTGCCGCGCTGCCATCCTTCGCGAGCTGACCGCAACGGACTCCGTCCGCCCGCTCGCCGCTTTGCGACGAGCCATGCGCCTCGGCCCTTCGGGGCCGCCCTGGCGGGCGTTCCGGATTGCTCCCGGCCATTGCGTGCGCCAGACAAAAAAAAGCCCGCCGGGGAAAAATCCCGGCGGGCTGATTTTTTGGAAGGATATGTCCCGGTGGATCGCTGTCAGCTTGCGTCACGGGCATCTATTTTACTCGGCTGAAACGCTGGGACTTTCGCCCCGGCCCAATCTCAAAGGCCCGCGTGTCGATACACGCGTTGGATCGTTCCCGACAGCCGCTGCAAAAGTTGCGGACTGCCACTACCCGTGCCCGCGTCGACCTCCGGATTTCTGCTTCGTTATCCTCCGCAAGTATTGGCGTGTGCGCGTCACCCGCTGCTCTCTCCCTGAAAATCATACCGATTCCAGCTTGACTTTGTCGTTGTAATTGGGCAACAGCGGCGCGTCCGCGAGCGGCAGCCGCACTGCGAACCGCGCGCCCTTCCCGTCCGGCAGATCGCCTGCCGCGACCCCGCCTCCGTGGTAGTCCGCGATGAGCCGCACGATGTAGAGGCCGAGCCCGAAATGCGGCCGGCTGTCGCTGCCGCTGCGCGATTGCCACAGCGACTCGAAGAGGCGCCCGCGGGCTTCGGGTGCGAGCGGCGGGCCGGGATTGTCGACTTCCAGCACGGCGGCCGCGGGCTCGCGCCTGAGGCGCACTGTGATCGTGCCGCCCGCGGGAGTGAAGTCGACGGCATTGTCGATGAGCTTGTCGAGAAGCTGCACGATCAGGTCCGGGGCGCCCTCGATTTCCAGCGGCTCCGAAGGCAGTTCGTCCGCGAACTGGCGCTCCGGAAATGCGATCCGGTACGCACTCAAGGCAGATGCAACGACAGGCGTCAGGTCGAAGCGCGTGCGTTCGGCGTTTCCGATGGCTTCCTCCACGCGCGTCGCGGCACCCATCGCCAGCAGGATGGCGTTCAGGCGCTCACTGCCCTGGCGCGCCCGCTCGAGATACTGCCGGGCGGCGGGCGGCACTTCCTCGGACTCCAGGTTCTCGAGCGAGGAGCGCACGATCGTCAGCGGAGTGCGGATCTCATGGGCCAGCTTGCCCGCCAGCGACCGCAGGTAGCTCGTGTACTCGTTGAGCCGCGCCAGCAGGCGGGAGAAGCTTCGCGCCACGTCTCCCAGCTCATCGGGCGCCGCCGTTTCCGGGAACTGCGTCACGAGTCCCTCACGGGTCAACGCCGATTCGCTTGCCCGGCGCAGGCGCGACAGCCGCAGCGCCAGGTGGGCCGCGAACGCGAATGTGACAATAACCGCGATCGCGCTCGTCGCCAATGTCATATCCAGCATGCGGGTCAGCGCGCGGTCGCGCAGTCCCTCCCAGCGGTTCGCGGCCTGCGTCACCTGCAGCCGCCCCATCACTGTGCGGTGGCCGGCGGCGTAGATCGGGGCGGCGGAAGCGATGAACTGCGGCTCGCCCGCCCGGTCGACGAATCGCCGGTAGATCTGCGTGAGGATGCCGGGCTCCGGCGCCAGCACGCCCGGCACGGCGAGCTCGTCCGACTGCGCGAGCACCGCGCCGCCGGGCGTGGTCACCGACAATCTCATTCCCGGCTGCATGAACTGTGCGAGATACGGCGTCAGCGAAGGCGAGGCGACTATCAGCCGCCCCAGCGTGTGAAGATCATCGCTGCGCAGCGTTCCATAGCTCAGCGGAGCGGCGCCGCGCCGATCACGATCGTCCACCAGCACGCCGAATTGCCCGCCCACCATCGAGAGCGGCATCGTGATCTCGACCACATACCCGCCGGCGTCGGGCTCCAGCGCGCCGGTGATGCGCGTGTCCTCCACGGCCGTTTCCCGGCCGTATTCCCCGGCCTCGATGCGGCGCGCGATGATCGGCCCGGGTCCGGTCAGCGCGAGAAAAACCTGATGCTGGAGGCCCTGGGGATCCTCGTAGCCGATCCAGACGCGGTCGCCGAGCGCGGTGGAGTCGAGCGGGCTGGCGCCAGCCGCATCGAACACCAGATGCGGATCGTGCGCTTCGAGCAGCACATAGAGCATCCGGTCGTAGATGCCAGTCAGGACGCCAAATCGGTGCGGCGCCGTGCCGTAGTGCCGCCAGGCCCGCGTGTCATGAGGCCAATCGTCCGGATAACCGTCGACGTAGGGCGGCGCGCTCAATACGAGCGGCGTGAGATCGTCGGGGCCGATGGCGGCGGGGATGGGCTCGCCGGGATTGCGGTAGAGCAGATCCATCCGGCCCTCGAGCGAGGCGGCGATGGTTTCCGATACCGCCTGCAGGGAGTGCTGCTCGCTTTCCCGCAGCGCCGCTTCCATCTCCCGCGCGTAGCGGATGCCGTCCCAGGGCAGAACGAGTGTCGCGAGGCCGAGAAGCAGCAGCTTCAGTCGCAGCGACATCGCCGGCTCACACGACCCAGCGGTAACCCATTCCGTAGACGGTCTGCAAGGCGTCGAATGCGGGATCGATGCCCTGGAACTTGCGCCGTATGCGCTTGACGTGCGAAGTGATGGTGTTGTCGTCGAGCACAACGCTCGCCGCATCCATCAGCTGCTGCCGATTCTTCACGTGGCCCGGGTGACGGGCCAGGGCATGGACGATCCAGAACTCCGTCAGCGAGAGCAGCACCACTTTGCCGTCCCATTCGACGCGCATCCGCTCGACATCCAGCGTGAGCGGTCCCTGCCGGACGACCTGGCCTTCATCTCCCGGGGGCTTGCGCAGCGCATCGACCCTGCGGAAGAGCGCGTTCACCCGCGCGATGAGGTGCGCGAGGCTGAGATCCTTGGTCAGGAAGTCGTCCGCTCCGAGACGCAATCCCGAGACGGCATCGAGCTCGGAATCGCGCGCGGTGAGGAAGATGATCGGCAGCTCCGCCGACAGGGCGCGCAGCTGACGGCAGAGCTCGAAGCCGCCCTCCGGCTCGTCCTCGAGGGAGATGTCGATGACCGCGAGATCGGGCAGCCGCGCCGCAAAAGCCGCCATGGCCTCGGCGCGGTTGCCATAGGCACGGACGAGGTAGCCCTCGCGAGTGAACGCCGCTGCGTAGTTGTCGCGGATGGCCGGCTCGTCTTCCACGATCGCGATGAGGCGCTTCATGTCCGCGATTATAGGGGCACGCGCCCGATCACTTGCGGCCGTGGCCGGGGCTCGGCTCCGCTGGTATCGTTCCGCCCCCCGTAACGTCTTCTGCGCCGATGAAAATACCCGAGATCCTGATCGTCGAGACCGTCCATCAGCCCGGGAGCCTGGCCAAGGTGCTGCAGGTGATCGCCGAGGCCGGCCTCACCATCGAGCATCTGGTCGCGGTGCGCCGCGAGCAGGGCCGCACGCTCTGGGAGATCACGCTGGAGATGGACGAGGAGGCGGACCGGAGTCTCTACGAGCGCATCGACCGCCTGCCGACGGCCCGATTCATCGGCAAGTCCGATCGCGTATTCAACCGCCACCGCGGCGGCAAGATCCGAACGGTGGCGAGCCTTCCCATCAATACCCTGCAAGTGCTGCGCGACATCTACACTCCCGGCGTGGCGAGAGTGTGTCTCGCCATCCGGAAGGATCCCTCGGCCGCGCGGGAGTTCACCAGCATCGGCAGCACCGTCGCGGTGGTCACGAACGGCACCGCCGTCCTCGGCCTCGGCGATATCGGTCCGCTCGCCGGCCTTCCCGTCATGGAAGGCAAGGCGGCGCTTTTCGCCGATCTCGTCGGGCTGTCAGCGGTACCGATCCTGCTCGAGGAGCGGCGGCCGGAGCAGGTCGCGGACATCGTCGCACGCATCCATCTCTCCTTCGGCGCGATACAGCTGGAGGATTTCGCCGCGCCGGAGTGCTTCGAGATCGAGCGGCTGCTGCGCGAGCGGCTGCGCAAGCCGGTGCTGCACGATGACCAGCACGGCACGGCGGTAGTGGCCCTCGCGGCACTGGCCAACGCTGCGCGGCACGCCGGCAGGAGGTGGGAGGAGAGCGTGATCGGGCAGATCGGCCTCGGCGCGGCGGGTCTCGGCATCGTGCGGCTGCTGCGTGCGGGCGGTGCGAAGCGCGTGTTGGGAGCGGACCGCAATCCCGACGCGGTGGCGCGCCTGGTGTCGCTGGGAGGAGAGGGCGCGACGCTGGAGTCGATCATGCAGCGCGCCGACATCGTGATCGCGACCACCGGTGTCAAGGGGCTGATCAGGCCCGAATGGGTACGGCCGGGCCAGGTGATCCTCGCGCTCTCCAATCCCGATCCGGAGATCGAGCCGCTGACCGCGCGCGAGCGCGGCGCGGCATTCGCCGCCGATGGCAAGGGGATCAACAACGTGCTCGCGTTCCCCGGCCTCTTCAAGGGCGCGCTCGCCGCGCGGGCGGAGCGCTTCACGGACGCGATGCTGACGGCCGCCGCGCGTGCGATCGCCGCTCAGGCCGCGGGCGATGCGCTGGTGCCGGACCCGCTCGACAAGACCGTGCACGAGCGGGTCGCGGCTGCCGTACAGCAGGCGGCGGTTACGCCGGAACGGCCTCCGGTCCCATGAAGCCCTTGAGCTTGCCGAGGGCATTCGACTCGATCTGCCGGATTCGCTCCGCGGACACGCCGTACTTGTCGGCCAGCTCGTGCAGGGTGGCCTTGTCCTCGGTCATCCACCGGCGCTGCACGATGTCGCGGCTGCGGTCGTCGAGCTGTTCCAGCGCACCGTGCAGTCTCGCGGAGGAGTCGTCCTCCCACTCCGCGCTCTCCACCCGCTCCGCCGGGTCGGCGTTCGGGGCAGGCAGGTAAGCCGCCGGGCTGTAGATCTCCTCTTCGTCCGTCTCCGGCGTCGGATCGAAGGACATGTCGCGCGCTGCCAGGCGCTTTTCCATCTCCGTGACTTCCGTCGGCGTCACGCCCAGGTCGCGCGCGACGGCGGCCGTCTCCTCCGCGGAAAGCCAGGCGAGGTTCTTCTTCAGGCGGCGGAGATTGAAGAAGAGCTTGCGCTGCGCCTTGGTGGTGGCGATCTTGACCAGCCGCCAGTTGCGCAGGACGTACTCGTGGATCTCCGCGCGGATCCAATGTACGGCGAAGGACACCAACCGCACGTTGAGCGCCGGGTCGAAACGCTTCACGGCCTTCATCAGGCCGACGTTGCCTTCCTGGATGAGGTCGCCGATCGGCAATCCGTAGCCGCTGTACCCGCGGGCAATGTGCACCACGAAGCGCAGGTGCGAGAGCACCAGCTTGCGCGCGGCGTCGAGGTCGTCATGAAAACGGAAGCGTTCGGCGAGCACACGCTCCTCTTCCCGGGTCAGCACCGGGATCCGGCCTACGCGGTCGAGATAGGCATCCAGGCTCCCGACCGGACCGGTGAGCGCGAGATCACCGGGGCGGGCGATCAATGCGGTATTTACGGTCATGCAGTCTCCAGATGTCGTTTGGGCAGATTTTAGCACTCGCGATATTGGAGTGCTAACCGCTGGGGAAGTTCCCTGCCCGGTCCGCCATTTCCCCTTCTCGCACAATAGCTTGCGCCGCACCAGCCGTCGCCGGCATCCCTCTTTTGAGGGGCCCTCACCCTATCTGAAGAACCACCTTGCCCTGGGCGTGGTGCTGCTCCAGCCGGGCTTGAGCTTCGCGCGCATCCTTGAGATCGAATACCGCCGAGACGTGCGGATGCACCCGGCCCTCGTCGATCAGGCGCCCGATCTCCATGAGCTCGGCGCGATCGGGATGGGCGATGAAGCTCTCCGCGCGCGCGTGGTGCTGCCGGGCCCGCTCCTGCGAGGGACGCGCCAGCGAGGAGATCATCGCCCCGCCGTCCTTGAGGACGGCCCAGGAGCGCTCCTGGGTCTCGCCGGCGACCAGGTCGAGCACGAGGTCGATGTCGTGGGCTTTCTCCTCGAACCGCTCCCGCGTGTAGTCGATGACCTGGTCGGCGCCGAGATGCCTCACGAACTCGACGTCCTCCCCGGCTACCGTCGCCACTACCGTCGCGCCTTTCGCCTTCGCGAACTGCACCGCCAGGTGCCCGACGCCGCCGGCGGCGCCATGGATCAGCACACGCTGGCCCGCTTGCAGGTGGCCGTGATCGAACAGGCCCTGCCAGGCCGTCAGGCCCGCGAGCGGCACCGCCGCGGCTTCGCGGGAGTCGAGCTGCCCAGGCTTCGGCGCGACGAGGTCGGCCTTGACGGTGACGTACTCCGCGTACCCGCCGGGGCCGCCGTCCAGCATGGCATAGACCGTATCTCCCTCCTTGAAGTTGCGCACCGCCCGGCCGCAGCGCTCGATCTCGCCAGCCACGTCCCGGCCGAGCACCTTGGGCAGCTGATCCTGCTTCACGACCGGGTAGGAGCCGGAGCGGATCTTGTAGTCCACGGGATTGACGCTGGCGGCGCGCACCCTGATCAGCACCTCGTCGTCCTTCGGCATGGGCTTCTCGACCTCGGCGAGCTCGAGGACCTCGGGCCCTCCGAAGGAGCGGATGCACACGGCTTTCATGGTGGTCATGGCGGGCCTCCGGGCAGATGGGTTGCTCGGCCCGTCCTGGGCCTCGCCCCTGTTCCCGCAGGGGCCGACGCGGCCGGCGCGTCGTCGTCAGTCGCTCCCGGCGATTCATCCGGGAAGGCAGAATCAATCCCGGCGCGCGGCGCCGGTTCCCTGAAGTCCGCCCGGCGGGCGGGCGCGTCAGGTTCCCGTCAGCCAATTTGCCTAGCGTGTGTCACCCGGTAAAGTTGCCGGTGGAGCACCTCCCTCATGAATGCAGAGACGACCGGGAAGATCGAAGAGGCCACCGCGGCGCTCGCCGAGCCCGCGCGCTACGACGGCGTCAGCGTTCTCCTGCACTGGATCACCGCCGCGCTCGTGGTGATCCTGTGGGCGCTGGGCCAGACGATCGACTGGTTTCCCAAGGGCGCCCCGCGGATCGACGCACGCTCGACCCATTTCCTCTTCGGCGTGATTCTCGGCATCGTGCTGCTCGTGCGCGTGGGCTGGCGCGCGAGCGCCGGCCGCAGCCTGCCGCTCGCCGACCCGGGTTGGGCGGGGATCCTGGCCAAGGCGGTCCACTACGGCCTGTACCTCATGCTCGGGGCGACGGTGGTGCTCGGGATCTTCAACGCCTGGCAGCGCGGGGACGTGGTCTTCAACCTCTTCACGATCCCGAAATTCGCCCCCGGCGATGCCGCGCTCAAGCATACCCTCGAGGAGCTGCACGGCGACTTCGCGGATGTGGTGCTCATCGTGGCGGGGCTGCACGCGGCCGCGGCGCTGGTGCATCACTATCTGCTGCGCGACTCGGTGCTGCGGCGCATGTGGCCATGATCCGGGCGATCTTCCCCGGCGGGTGTGGCGCCGGCTACGCTGGCCGCGCCCGCGTGATGCGGGCCCAGCGGGTCCTGCGCACGAGCGCTTGAAAGCACATGCCTGAGCTTCCGGAGGTCGAGACCACGCGGCGCGGACTGGATCCGCACGTCACCGGCCGCTGCATCGCGGCGCTCACGGTCCACGAGCCGCGGCTGCGCTGGCCCGTTCCGGATGACCTGCCCGCAAAGCTGGCCGGCCAGCGGATCACCGGCACGGGGCGGCGCGCCAAGTACCTGCTGATCGGTCTGGAATCCGGCACGCTGATCGTGCACCTCGGCATGTCGGGGAGTCTCAGGGTGCTGCCCGCGCACACGCCCCGCAGAGCGCACGATCACTTCGATCTGCTGCTCGACTCCGGCAGCACGCTGCGCTTCAACGACCCGCGCCGCTTCGGCAGCCTCCACTACACGAGCGGCGACCCGCGCCGCCATCCGCTGCTCGCGCGCCTCGCGCCGGAGCCGTTCGACGCGGAGTTCGACTCGGAGTACCTCTGGCGGATCACCCGGCGCCGGCGGGCCTCGATCAAGCAGGTGCTGATGAACAGCCGGCTCGTCGTGGGGGTGGGCAACATCTACGCCAGCGAGTCGCTCTTCCGCTCGAGGATCAGGCCGCGGCGGCGGGCGCAGAGCCTGTCGCGGGAAGAGGCCGGGCGTCTGGTGAAGGCGGTGCGCTCGGTGCTCTCCATGGCGATCAGGGTGGGAGGCACCACCCTGCGGGACTATGTGGGGGCGGACGGGGAGCCGGGATATTTCCGCCAGAAGCTGTACGTCTACGAGCGGGCGGGGAAGGCCTGCCGGGTCTGCGGGACGCTCGTCCGTCAGCTGACCCAACAGGGGCGATCCACGTACTACTGCTCGAGATGTCAGAAGTAGCGGCCGGCGCTCATTTCGCCCTGCGGTGCTTCTTCAGCTCGGCCTCGACGATGGGATGCACGAACTCCCTGACGTCGCCGCCCAGCACCGCGATCTCGCGGACCAGCGAGGAGGAGATGAAGGTGAACTGCTCCTGCGGGGTCAGGAAGACCGTCTCGATATTGCGGTCCAGATGGCGGTTCATGTTGGCGAGCTGGAACTCGAATTCGAAGTCGGATACGGCTCGCAGGCCGCGGATGATCACGGCGCCGTGGTGCCTGCGCGCGAACTCCACGGTGAGCTCCGCGTAGCCCAGCACCTCGACGTTCGGCAAATCGTCGAGCACCCGGCGCGCCAGGTCGATGCGCGCTTCGAGCGGGAACATGGGCGCCTTGTTGGGATTGGAGGCGATGGCGACGATCACGCGGTCGAAGATGCCCGCCGCGCGGCGCACCAGATCCTGATGCCCGTTGGTGATCGGGTCGAAGGTGCCCGGATAGATGGCATTGCGGCTCATTCGGCGTCTGTCCCCCTCGCGGCTCTCGCATAGAGATGATACCCGACCTCGCCCGCCCGCTTTGCCTTGAGGGGCGTCCAGCCGGGCGGCAGCGGCGGCGCCGCGGCAGCGCCCGTCCCGGCGAGGGCTGCGGCGGGATTCTCGACGTAGATCAGCGCGTCGTCGGCGAGCCAGCCGCCTTGCTCCAGGCGCGCCG
>DASZYK010000166.1:0-23160 GCA_035545455.1 Steroidobacteraceae bacterium | reverse complement strand
CGCCTCGAAAGAGCCCAGGCCCGAGTAGCTGACGCGGCCGCCGAAGAGCAGCCGGTGATCGGCAGACCGCCTGAAGTAGTCGAGCACCCAGTTCATGTCGCTCACCGCGGCATTGTTGGCGATGAGCTGCCGGGCGCGCGCCGCGCCCAGCGGCTCGGTCGCGATGATGTGGGTGCCGACCGCCATGATCTTGGAAGTCAGCGCCGGGGCCGTCTTGCCGAGGTACACGTTGCCGCAGAGAACCAGATAGCGCGCGCGCACCTCGCCGTCCGGCGTGCGTACGCGCGCCGACGTGAAGCCGAGCGCGCGCGTGTCCTCATGGATGCGCACGCCGGCGCGTTCGGCGGCTGCGGCCAAGCCGAGGGTGTAGTTGAGCGGATGCAGATGTCCGCCGTTGGAATCGTAGAGCGCGCTGATGTATCGCCGGGTTGCGAGCGTCGCCTGAACTTCCTCCCTGGGCATGTAACGGACGCTGTGGTACTGCAGCTTCTCCTGCAGCTCCGCGATTTCCAGGCGCAGCTCACGGTCGTGGCGGGCCTTCACGGCCGTCAGCATGTAGCCGTCCACCCAGTCGCAGTCGATGTGGTGGCGGGCGATGAGCTCCCGCATGAGCGTGAGACCGTCGATGGAGACGTCCCAGACCGCGCGCGCGGCCGTCCGGCCTACGAGCTTCTCCAGCTTGCTCTGTCCGGAGGCCACGCCATGGATCGCCTGCGCTCCACTGCGGCCAGAGGCTCCCCAGCCGATACGGTGCTGCTCGAGGAGCACCACGGAATAGCCTCTCTCGGCGAGGTGCAGCGCCGCCGAGCATCCGGCGATCCCCCCGCCCACCACGCAGACGTCGCCTTCCACGGAGCCGGCGAGCGCCGCCCGCTCGGGAGCGGGTCGCGCCGAGGCGGCGTAGTAGGAAGCGGCGTGGGCGGCCACCATGGTCTGGCTCTGCGGGATTATGTGAAAAAGCTGCTGGGCCCGTGCATGGGAGGATAGCGAGGGGGTGGTGGACGGGGCAATTGAGGGCGAGCCGATTCAGGCCGGTCTCCCACGGTCAAAGCCACCGGCGGGCGCTACTCAGGCTGTGGTGTAATTGGCACCCCCATATGGCATCGGCGCGCCCCCTCATTGGCCTTCCCGCGGACCGGCGGATGATCGGGCCGCATCCGTTCCACGCCGTGGGGGAGAAATACGCCCGCGCGGTGCTGGATGCGGCCGACGGGCTGCCGCTCCTCGTTCCCGCGCTCGCCGAGGAGCTGCGCCTCGATGAGCTCCTGGAGCGTCTCGATGGCCTCGTCTTCACTGGCAGCCCCTCGAACGTCGAGCCACACCATTACGAAGGTCCGCCGAGCCGCCCCGGCACTTTGCACGACCCGGCCCGTGATGCCACCACTCTGCCGCTCATCCGCAAGGCCGTGCGGGCGGGAGTGCCCGTGCTCGGCATCTGCCGCGGCTTCCAGGAGATCAATGTCGCATTCGGCGGCAGCCTCCATCAGCGTGTGCACGAGATTCCCGGGCATCTCGATCACCGGGACGACGAGAGCCAGCCGCTGGAGGTGCAATACGGTCCCGCGCACGAGGTGATCCTTGAGCCGGGGGGCGCGCTGCGCACGCTTGCCGGAACCGAGCGGGTGCGGGTCAACTCCCTGCACTGGCAGGGCATCGAGCGGCTCGGTTCGGGCCTGGCGGTGGAGGCGCGCGCACCGGACGGGCTGATCGAGGCGTTCCGAGTCGAGGGGGCGGCGCGGCTCGCGCTCGCGGTACAGTGGCATCCCGAGTGGAGGGTGATGGAGAACCCGTTGTCGCGCGCCCTTTTTTCGGCATTCGGCGCCGCGTGCCGCGATCGCGCGGAGTCCAGATGAAAGGCAGCATGGTGAGCGAGATCCGACAATTCTTCCGCGACCACGGCATCTCCGAGGTCGAGGCGATCATCCCCGACATGGCCGGCATCGCCCGGGGCAAGATCATGCCCGCGGAGAAATTCGCCGAGGACGGTGGCATGCGGCTGCCGGAGAGCGTCTTCCTGCAGACGGTCACGGGGGATTACCCGCCGGAGACCGGTGCCGCCATGAGCCCCGCGGAGATCGACATCGTTCTCAAGGCCGACCCGAAGACCGTGCGGCGCGTGCCGTGGGCGGCGGAGCCGACCGCTCAGGTGATCCACGACTGCTTCTACTCCGACGGCCGCCGGGTGACCATGGCGCCGCGGCACGTGCTGCGCAACATCGTCGAGCTCTACGCCCAGCGCGGCTGGGAGCCGGTCGTGGCGCCGGAGCTCGAGTTCTACCTGGTCGAGCAGAACAAGGACGCCGACTATCCGCTGCGGCCGCCCGTCGGCCGGTCGGGAAGGGCGGAGCCCGGACGGCAGTCCTACAGCATCGCGGCGGTGAACGAGTTCGACCCCCTGTTCGACGACATCTACCAGTTCTGCGAGGACGAGGAGATCGAGATCGATACCCTCATCCACGAGGACGGCCCGGCGCAGATGGAGATCAACCTCATCCATGGACCGCCGCTCGACCTCGCGGATCAGGCGTTTCTCTTCAAGCGCACGGCCCGCGAGGCGGCGCTGCGCCACAAGATGTACGCCACGTTCATGGCGAAGCCGCACGCGAAGGAGCCCGGCAGCGCCATGCACATCCACCAGAGCGTGGTGGACGTGAAGACGCGGCGCAACATCTTCAGCAATCCGGACGGCACCCCGTCGCCGCTCTTCTTCGCGCACATCGGCGGGCTGCAGAAATACCTGCCCGCCGCCATGGCGCTCTTCTGCGCCAACGTCAACTCCTACCGCCGCCTCACCCGCTACCTCTCGGCGCCGATCAACGTGCACTGGGGGTACGACAATCGCACGGCGGGCCTGCGCGTGCCGATGTCGGGACCCGAGGACCGCCGGGTCGAGAATCGTGTGGGCGGCGCCGACGCCAATCCCTACATCGCGATTGCCGCGTCGCTCGCCTGCGGCTATCTCGGCATGGTCGAGGGGCTGCAGCCGAGCGATCCGATCACCGGCAGCGCGCACGAGCTGCCGTTCGGCCTGCCACGCTCGCTCGATGAGGCGCTGCGGGAGCTGCGCCAGAGCGAGCCGCTGGTGAGGCTGCTCGGCGAGCCGTTCGTCTCCGCTTTCACCATCGTGAAGGAAGCCGAGTACGAGGTCTTCCTGCAGGTGATCAGCTCCTGGGAGCGCGAGCACTTGCTGCTCAACGTCTGACGATGCGAGGCTGTCCGACGATGAGGGCCAATCTGCCATGAGACGGTGGTGCGCCGTGGTGCTGGCCGGGGCGCTGGCGGTGGTCCTTGCCGCCTGCTCCGGCGGATCGAAGTCCGGGGGCAATGTCGTCAACGTCTACAACTGGTCGGATTACATCGACCCGCAGGTGCTCAAGGACTTCCAGAAGCAGTACGGCATCAAGGTCAACTACGACGTCTTCGACAAGAACGAGGTGCTCGAGACCAAGCTCCTCACCGGCAATACCGGCTTCGACGTCGTGGTGCCCTCGGCGCCCTTTCTGGAGCTCGAGATCCGCGCCGGGGCGCTCGAGAAGCTCGACAAGTCCGCGCTGCCGAACCTCAAGTACCTCGATCCCGACGTGCAGCGCAGCGTCGGCCAGTACGATCCCGGCAATCAGTACGCCGTCGACTACATGTGGATAACCTCGGGCCTGGGATACAACATGCAGGCGGTGAAGGCTCGCATGCCCGATGCGCCGGTCGACAGCTGGCGGCTGCTGTATGAACCGGCGGTCGTGTCCAGATTCAAGGACTGCGGCGTCACGGTGCTCGACGAGCCCACGGAGGTCATCGGCACGGCGCTCCTCTACCTGGGCAAGGATCCGAACAGCGAGTCGCCCGCGGATCTCGCCGCCGCCATGAAGGTGCTGACGGCCATCCGGCCGTACGTGCGCTACGTCAACTCCTCGCGGTACATCGACGATCTCGCCAACGGCGAGATCTGCCTCGCGCTCGGCTGGTCGGGGGACGTGAAGCAGGCCGAGGTGCGGGCGAAGCAGGCCGGCAGGACCTACACCATCGCCTATTCCATTCCGAAGGAGGGCGCGGTCGAGAACTTCGATGTGCTCGCGATTCCCGCCAATGCGCCCCATCCGCGCAACGCCAACCTCTTCATCAACTATCTCCTGGATCCGAAGGTCGCCGCGCGAAATTCCAACCTCGTCAAGTACGCCAACGGTGATCTCGCATCGCGGCCGTACCTGGAGGCTTCGGTGCGCGAGGACCCGGGCATCTATCCGCCTCCCGCGGTGATGCGCACCCTGGTCCCGGAGCGCGCGAAGTCGATGGAGTTCATGCGCCTGCTGACCCGCGCCTGGACGGACTTCAAGTCGGCACGCTGAGGGACGGGCGAGTCAGCTCATGAACGCGCTACCGTCGACGGCGACCGAACCGGCGCCGCCCTACGTCCGCATCGAGGCCGTCAGCAAGAAGTTCGGCGAGTTCCTCGCCGTGGACGCGGTCTCGCTCGAGATCCTGCGGGGGGAGATCTTCTGCCTGCTCGGCGGCTCCGGGTCCGGCAAGACGACCCTGCTGCGCATGCTGGCGGGCTTCGAGACGCCGAGCGCCGGCCGGATCTGCATCGACGGCGAGGACATGAGCGCGGTGCCGCCGTACGACCGTCCCGTCAACATGATGTTCCAGTCGTATGCGCTGTTTCCCCACATGAGCGTGGAGAGGAACGTCGCCTTCGGCCTCGAGCAGGAGCGCATCGCGCGCCCGGAGGTCCGCCGGCGTGTCGCGGAAATTCTCGAGCTCGTGCAGATGAGCCCTTACGCGGGCCGCAGGCCGCACCAGCTCTCCGGCGGCCAGCGGCAGCGTGTGGCGCTGGCGCGGGCGCTCGCCAAGCGCCCGAAGCTGCTCCTGCTGGACGAGCCGCTCGCCGCGCTCGACCGCAAGCTCCGTGAGCGCACCCAGTTCGAGCTCCTCAACATCCAGGAGCGGCTCGGCGTGACCTTCATCGTGGTGACGCACGATCAGGAGGAGGCGATGACGCTGGCTACCCGCATGGGCGTCATGGACCGCGGGCGGATCGTGCAGGTGGGCACGCCCGCGGAGATCTACGAATCCCCGGTCAACCGGTTCGTCGCCGATTTCATCGGCTCGGTGAATCTTCTCGAGGGCAGGGTAACGGCCGCTGGCGCCCATGACCTCACCCTCCACAGCGAGACCCACGGCTGCACCGTCCGGGCGGGACGGCGGGTCGATTGCGCGCCGGGTGACACCGTCTGGGCGGCCATCCGGCCGGAGAAGATCGTCCTCTCGAGCGAGGAGTCGCCGGGCGAAGCGCTCGGCGACAATCGCCTGCGCGGCAAGGTCCGCGAGGTCGCGTACATGGGCGATGTGTCGATCTGCCTGGTGGAGACCGACTCCGGCAGGACGGTCCGGGTCACGCTCCCCAACCGCTCGGGGCTCGCTGCGCAGCGCGACCTGAGGCACGCGACGGTGACGCTGTCGTGGGACCCCGCAAGCCCTGTGATCCTGACACGCTAGGCGACTGGTCATGGATCAATCCGCAGCGCGCAAGCCCATCGAGCCGCGGCCGGTTCGCGCGGGACGCCACGGGATGGAAAGGCTCCACAGGCCGTCGGGGCGGCGCATCGTGGCCGGCATCCCGGCTCTCTGGCTCGTCGTCTTCTTCCTCATTCCCTTCCTCATCGTCCTCAAGATCTCCTTCTCGGAGCCGCGGCTCGCGATTCCGCCCTATGCCCCCCTCATCACCTGGCTGCACGGGCTGCCGGTTCCCCGGGTCCATCTGTCGAGCTACGCGTATCTTTTCACCGATCCGCTCTATCTGCGCTCCTACCTCTATTCCGTCATGGTGGCGGCGGTCTCGACGCTCATCTGCCTGGCGGTCGGCTATCCGATGGCCTATGCCATCGCGCGCGCCGGCGAAGCGTGGCGCAGCTTCCTGCTGATGCTGGTCGTGTTGCCCTTCTGGACATCGTTCCTGCTCCGCGTCTACGCGTGGATCGGGCTGCTGCAGAACGACGGACTCATCAACAACGTGCTGCTGCGTCTCGGGCTGGTCCATCAGCCCGTCACTTTGCTGCAGACGGACTTCTCGCTCTACGTCGGCATCGTCTACTCCTATCTGCCGTTCATGATCCTGCCGCTCTACGCCAACCTGGAGAAGCACGATCAGGCGCTGCTCGAGGCGGCGGCCGATCTCGGCGCGCGGCCGCTCACGGCCTTCCTGCGCGTGACGCTGCCGCAATCGCTTCCCGGCATCGCCGCGGGGTCGCTTCTCGTCTTCATTCCGGCGGTCGGCGAGTACGTGATTCCGACGCTGCTCGGCCGCACCGACCAGATCATGATCGGGCGCATGCTGTCCGATGAGTTCTTCCAGAATCGCGACTGGCCGGTGGCGAGCGCGGTCGCGATCCTGATTCTCCTGCTGCTGGTCGTGCCCATCGTGCTGCTGCAGCGGGTGGAGCGGAGCGAGATGGAGCACGAGTCATGAGAAAAGGAGGGCTCTTCCCGCGCACCGCGCTCGTGCTCGGGCTCGTGTTTCTCTACGTGCCCATCCTCTCGATGATCGTGTACTCCTTCAACAACAGCCGCCTGGTCACGGTCTGGGATGCCGCGCACTCGCCCACGTTGAAGTGGTACGGTGTCCTGCTGTCCGATGGCGAGGTCCTCGATGCCGCCTGGCTGTCGCTGCGCGTTGCGGTGTGCGCGGCGACCGTATCGACCGTTCTCGGCACCCTCGCCGGGACGGCGCTGGCGCGGTTTGGCGCTTTCCGCGGCCGCTCGCTCCTCGTCGGCATGACGACGGCCCCCATCGTCATGCCGGAGGTGATCAGCGGCCTCTCGCTGCTGCTTCTCTTCGTCGCCCTGCAACAGGTCATCGGCTGGCCGCACGGCATGGGAGCGCTCACGATCACGCTCGCCCACATCTCCTTTTGCATGGCGTACGTCGCCGTGGTGATACAGTCGCGTCTGGCCGGCTTCGATCAGTCGCTCGAGGAGGCGGCGCAGGACCTCGGCGCGCGGCCGGCGAAGGTGTTCTGGCGCATCACGCTGCCGCTCATCCTGCCGGCGGTGCTGGCGGGCTGGCTGCTCGCCTTCACCCTCTCGTGGGATGACCTGGTCATCTCGCAGTTCGTGGCCGGGCCGGGCTCGAGCACGCTGCCGATGGTGATCTTCTCCAAGGTGCGGCTCGGCGTGAGCCCGGACGTGAACGCGCTCGCCACCCTCATGGTATCGATGGTGGCGGGCGGAGTGGTGGTCGCCACGCTGTGGCTGCGCCACCGGCAGAGGCGGCGCGAGCGCGACATGCAGCTTGCCGCTGCCGCCAATCTCTGATCGGGAAAGACCTATGTCTCATAAATTGCTGGGCATCGATGTCGGCGGCTCCTTCATCAAGGCGGGTGTGGTGGACGTCGAGGCCGGAAGCCTCGTCGGCGAGATCATCTCGGCGCCCACGCCGCAGCCTTCGACCCCCGAGGCGATGATGCCGACGATCGCCTCCCTCGCGGCGAAGCTTCCCACCGCCGGCGGCCGGGTGGGACTGGCCTTTCCGGTCGTCGTCAAGAACGGCCGGGCGCGCACCGCCGCCAACATCGATCATTCCTGGATAGGGGCGGACGGCGCGGCGCTCATCCGGCGCACTCTCGATCGCGATGCGCTCTTTCTCAACGACGCGGACGCGGCGGGCCTCGCTGAGATGCGCCTCGGGGCGGGCCGGGGAGTGAATGGCAGCGTGGTGATGCTGACCTTCGGCACCGGGATCGGCTCGGCGCTCTTCATCGGGGGCAGGCTGTTCCCCAACACCGAGCTCGGGCACATGGAGCTGAACGGGATGGATGCCGAGAAGTACGCCTCGGCGCACGTGAAGGCCATGCTCAATCTCGACTGGCGCGCCTGGATGGACCGGGTCAACGTCTATCTCGATCGGATGCAGGCGCTCTTCTGGCCCGACCTTTTCATCCTGGGGGGCGCGATCAGCGAGCGCTTCGCCGACTTCGCGCCGCTGCTGCGTTGCGAGGCCGAGGTGCGCCCGGCGCATTTCGGCAACCAGGCGGGCGTCATCGGCGCGGCGCTCGCCGCGGCCGAGGCCGGCTGACCGCGGCATGAGGCCCGGCTCGCGGCACTGAAAGCCGTCCGGCGACACCGAGGCCCGTCGAGTGACACTCCGGCGCAGCAAGCTTCCCGATGTCGGCACGACGATCTTCACGATCATGTCGCGCCGCGCGCGCGAGCTCGGCGCGCTCAACCTCGGCCAGGGCTTTCCTGACTACGAGATCGATCCCAGGCTCGCGGAGCTGACGGGCGAGGCGATGCGTCAGGGTCACAACCAGTACGCCCCGATGGAAGGCCTCCCGGAATTGCGTGAGCACATCGCGCGCAAGCTCGCGGCGAGCTACGGGGACGAGTTCGATCCGCAGTCGCAGATCACGGTCACCCTCGGTGCCACCGAGGCGATCTACTCCGCCGTCCAGGCGGTGGTCGGACCGGGCGAGGAGGCCAGCGCGTTCGATCCTGCGTACGACTCCTACGAGCCGGCGGTGCGCCTCGCGGGCGGCCGCTGCAGGCGGCTGCCCTTGATGCCGCCGGACTTCCGTTACGACTGGGATCGGGTGCGCGAAGCGATCGGTCCGGGCACCCGGCTGATCCTCTTCAATACGCCGCACAACCCGGCCTGCACGGCGGCGACGCCGGCCGACCTCGATGAGCTGGCGGCAATCTGCAGGGAGCACGATATCGTGGTGCTCTCGGACGAGGTCTACGAGCATGTGCTCTTCGACGGGCGCGCGCACGCCTCGGTACTGTCGCATCCGGAGCTGCGGCGGAGAAGCTTCGCGATATTCTCCTTCGGCAAGACACTGCACGCTACCGGCCTGCGCGTCGGCTACTGCGTCGCCGCGCCGCCGCTCACGGGCGAGCTGCGCAAGGTCCACCAATTCAACACGTTCAGCATCGCGAACCCTCTGCAGCATGCCATTGCCGCCTACCTGGCCGAGCGCCCGCAAACGGGACGGGAGCTGGCCGCCTTCTTTCAAGCCAAGCGCGACCGTCTGCGCGCCGCGCTCGCCGGCTCCGGGTTCCTTCTGCCGCCTGCGCACGGCACCTTCTTCCAGCTGCTCGACTTCGGCGGATTGCTGCCGCCCGGCGATGTCGAGTTCGCGGAGCGTGCGTTGACCGAGGCGCGGGTGGCCACGATCCCGCTCTCTCCCTTCTATGCCGAGCCGCCGCGGCTCTCCATCGTGCGGCTCTGCATCGCCAAGAGGGACGATACGCTCGATGCGGCGGCGGAGCGTCTGGCCGGGCTCGCAACGCGGCTGAGCCGGGCGGGATCATGAGGCGGCTCTGGGCGCGGAGCGGCTCATGAGCCTGCGATCGACCCTGGCACGACAGCCGCTCGCCGAGCTCGGCGACGCGCCCGCCGCGCGCACCGTCGAGCTGGACCTGCGGCCGCTGCGCTCGTTCCGTGAGAGGTTTCCCGCCCATCCGGATGCGGATCGGTTTACCCTTTCCGCGCCATGAAGAAGCCCACCCGCGTCAATCACCCGCCGCCGGTCGAGCTCGCCGCCGACAACCGCCCGGTGGTGGCCCCGATCTATCAGAGCGTCAAGTTCGAATTCGAGTCCCTGGAGGAGACCGAGCGGTATCTGCGCGGCGAGAGGCCCGGCTTCTTCTATACCCGCGCCTCCAATCCGACCACCCGGCAGCTCGAGCTGCTCCTGGCCGAGCTGCAGGGCCGGGAAGAATGCCTGGTGACCGCCTCCGGCGTCGGCGCGGCGGCGCAGACGCTGCTCGCGCTCGCCAAGCAGGGCGATCACATCCTCTGCTTCGTCGAGACCTACAATCCGACGCGTTATCTCATCCGCCGCCTTCTCGGCCGCTTCGGCGTCACGCATACCATGCTGTCGATCGAGGACCTTGCCGGCATCGAGCGCGCCCTGGCGGCGCGTCCCACACGGCTCGTATGGTTCGAGAGCCCGACCAATCCGGTGACGAAGGTCGCCGACATTGCGGCGATCACGCGTCTCGCGAAAGCGGCCGGTGCTCTCTCGGTCATGGACAACACCTTCGCGGGCCTGCACCAGCACGGTGAATTCGACATCGACGTGTTCGTGCACAGCCTGACCAAATACGCCTCCGGTGCGGGCGATGTCCTCGGAGGCGCCGTGATAGGCCGCGGCGAGCTCATCCGATCGCTACGGACGGATTTCGGCGTTCTCGGCGGGACGCTGGATCCGCATGCCGCGTATCTGATCCTCAGGGGGCTCAGGACCTACTTCATCCGGTACAAGGCGCAATCGGCCAGCGCACAGCGCATCGCGGAGCTGCTCGCTTCCCACCCTGCGGTGGCGCGCGTGCACTACCCGGGGCTGCCGTCACACCCGCGGCACGCGCTGGCGCGCGCACAGATGAAGGACTTCGGCACCATCGTGAGCTTCGATCTCAAAGGCGGGCAGGAGGCGAGCGCCCGCTTCGCCGACGCGCTCGAGCTGTTTGCCATCGCCGCGAGCCTCGGCTCCACCGAGTCGCTGGTGGTCACCTCGCAGATGATGGGCGGCCGCGACCTCACGGCCGACCAGCAGGCCGTCTCGGCGATTACCGACGGCACGGTGCGCCTCTCGATAGGGCTCGAGGACGTGGACGATCTGCTGCAGGATGTGACTCAGGCGCTCAACGCCTGAAGATCCATGCCAGCACCGAAAGGATCAGGCTGACGAGCAGCATCGTCGTGATCGGGAAGAAGAACTTGAAGTGGGGCCGGTCGATGACGATGTCGCCGGGGAGATGGAAGAGCGGCAGCCGGCGCACCCACCGCCAGAGAAGGCCGAGGACGATGAGAACGGTGCCCAGGACGACGAGGAAGCGGCTCATGAGACTCTTTATCCGGAGACGTTCGACAGCGATCGGGCAAGCGGCCGTTTCCCGGGGCACCCCCTGTTGCGTTCAGGGCCTTCAGGGGAGGGCGGGATGCCGCTCATGGCGCCAATGGAGGAGTCTAGCGCCAATTCAGGCGCTGCTCGCGACCCGCACGCGGTGCGGATGGTAGGGCAGGACCTCGAGCACTTCCCCGTCCAGCAACCGCCGCTGCACCTGCCGCCAGAACCGCGCGGTGAAGATCTCCCCGTGCGTGCGCACGAGCGCAGCGCGCTGCGCGGCATCGAATCCCACGAAGTTGATGAAGGTCTCCGGAAAGACGTCATGCTCACCGACGTAGAACCACGGCTCGCCGCGCATCTCGTCCTCCGGGTTCGACGGCTCCGGCAGGTCGCGGAAATGGCAGTCCGTGACCAGGCAGAGCTCGTCGTAGTCGTAGAAGATGACCCGGCCGTGGCGGGTGACCCCGAAATTCTTCAGCAGCAGGTCGCCGGGAAAGATGTTGGTGCAGGCGAGATCGCGGATGCATTGGCCGTAATCGAGCGCCACCTGCTCGGCCGCCGCGGGCGCGGCGGCGCGCAGGTAGAGGTTGAGCGGCGTCATGCGCCGCTCGATGTACATGTGATCGAAGACGAGGTGCTCGCCGGCCTCGCGCACCGAGAGGGAGGCCTCCGCCAGGAGCTCCTCGAGCAGCTCCGGGGCGAAGAGCGCCTTCGGGAAGCGCAGCCGGCGGAATTCCTGCGCATCGACCAGCCGCCCGGCGCGGTCGTGGCGGAACACGAGCTGGTATTTCGCGAGCACCTCCTCCCGCAGGACGCTCTTGGGGTACGGAAAACGGTCGCGGATCACCTTGAACACCACGTCGAATGACGGCAGGGTGAAACAGACCATGACCAGCCCCGGGTCCCCCGGAGCATGTACGAAGCGCTCGGGCGTATCGGCGAGATGGCGCATGATTTCCCGGTAGCGCTCCGTCTTGCCCTGCCTGGCCCGCCCCAGCACGGTGAAGAGCTCGCTCACGGGCTTGCGCGGCATCAGGGACCGCAGGAAGACCACCGCTTCCGCGACGTGCTCGAGGTCCGCGTGAAAATACGACCGTGAGAAGCTGAACACGATGCTGACATCGCCTTCCGCGAGCATCACCGCATCGACGAGGAGGCCGCCGTCGGAATTCTTGAGCGCGATCACGAGCGGCACGAGGAAATTGCGCCCGAGGATCCGCCCGACGATGTAGGCGCGGGAAATCTGATAGAAGACCGGTCTGATCACTTCGACCCGCTGCACCGCTCTCTGCTCGCCGCGGGCCTCGAGGTGCGTTTGCACCTCGGTCGTCACGTGGTGAATGCTGTTGTCGAGGTCCTTCCACGGGGTGCGGAAACGCACATCGCCGAGCACGTCCTCGAACAGCAGGGCGAGAGACCCGTGATTGATATAGGTGTTGGTCACGACGGTCGATGCGACGCGGGCGAGCGGATCCAGGTCGGTCGCGACGAACTCGATGTCCGGGTCGACGCCCACCGTGCCGAAGAGCCGCCGGCTGATGGAGCTGAAGAAGGTCTTGGTGAACTCCGCATCGGGAAGGCCTTCGATGCGCTCGGCGAATTCGGTGCGGATCCTCGTCCACAGCCCGCGGTCGTCCGCCCGGGCGCCGAGCTGCGTCCTCAGCTCCGCGACCGTGCTGGCGACGAACCGGTCGTAGAGCTCGATGCGCTCGACCGCATCGCGTTGACCGCCTTTCCAGTCGCGGGCATCGAAACGGACGGGGGCGCGCCGGGTGATCGCGCGGAACTCCGCGTTGTATTCCACGAACGCGCCGGCGATACGGCGGGCGGCAAGCGGAGCAACGTCAGTCAAAGTCTGTCGGCAGCTCCGGGTGCAGATGATGCTGATGCAGCCGCTCGATCTGCGAGGCGAGAACCCTGCCGGTGGAGAGCTCGGGCAGCGCGTGCACGTCGAAGAATTGCACCGCGTCCGTCTCGGTGCTCACCGCCGGCGCGCCGCCGGTCCGCTCGCAGACGAAGAAGAGCTTGTAAATGTGATGGATGCCCGGCGGATGCGGGTGCCGGAGCTTGTCGACGAGCGCGCCGAGCTTCACCGCCCTGGCCTGGTAGCCGGACTCCTCGAGAATCTCACGGGCCACCGCCCCGGAGGGTGAGTCGTTGACGTCGACCCAGCCCCCGGGCAGCGTCCATTTGCCGTCGGAGCGCTCCCTGACGAGCAGCACGCGGCCGTGCTCGAAAATCCCCCCGCGCACGTCCACCTTGGGCGTGACGTAGCCTTCCTCGCCTTCCCAGAATCCCTTCGCGCTGGCGAGCGGAATGTCGAGCTCCGAGGCCAGGATGGACGCCACCAGCTCGGTCAGCTGCGTGTAGCGCTCGCGGTCGAACGGGTCCCGGGTGAAGGCGAGCCCGTTCCGGGCGATTGCCTGCACCTTGCGGGCCCAGTCGAGGATGGACACCGGATTCGGCTCCAATGCGGCGCCTCGACCCATCATGCCTCACATGTTGCGGATGAGGGCGTCGCCGAAGGCGGACGTCGAGACCTCGCTCGCGCCCTCCATCAGTCGCGCGAAGTCGTACGTGACCGTCTTCTGGCCGATGGTTTTGTCCATGGCCCGGATGATGGCGTCGGCGGCCTCCACCCAGCCCATGTAGCGGAACATCATCTCGCCGGAGAGGATGACCGAGCCGGGGTTCACCTTGTCGAGGTTGGCGTACTTGGGCGCCGTGCCATGCGTCGCCTCGAAGACCGCGTGTCCCGTCATGTAGTTGATGTTGCCGCCGGGAGCGATGCCGATGCCGCCGACCTGGGCGGCGAGCGCATCGGAGAGATAGTCGCCGTTGAGGTTCAGGGTCGCGATGACGTCGAACTCATCCGGCCGGGTCAGCACCTGCTGCAGGGTGATGTCCGCAATCGCGTCCCTGACGATGATCTTGCCGGCCCGTTTTGCCTCGTCCATCTCCGCGTTGGCGGATTTCTCTCCGGAAGCGGCCTTGGTTCGCTCCCACTGCTCCCAGGTATACGTGGCGCCGGGGAACTCCCGCTCCGCGAGCTGGTAGCCCCAGTTGCGGAACGCGCCTTCGGTGAATTTCTGGATGTTGCCCTTGTGCACCAGCGTGACGCTGCGGCGCCTGTTCGTGATCGCGTACTCGATGGCGGAGCGGATCAGCCGCTCCGACCCTTCCTTCGACACCGGCTTGATGCCGATGCCGGAGCTCGCGGGGAAGCGGATCTTGCCGTAAGCCTTGGGGAAGTGCTGCCTGAAGAGCTCGAGGAACCTGCGGTTCTCCTCCGTCCCCGCCTCGAACTCGATGCCGACGTAGATGTCCTCGGTGTTCTCGCGGAAGATCACCATGTCCACCTTCTCGGGGTGCTTCACGGGCGAGGGCACACCCTTGAACCAGCGCACCGGGCGCAGGCAGACGTAGAGGTCGAGGAGCTGGCGCAGCGCCACGTTGAGCGAGCGAATTCCGCCGCCCACCGGAGTGGTGAGGGGACCCTTGATCGAGACCAGGTAATCGCGGCAGGCGGCCACGGTCTCATCGGGCAGCCAGCTGTTGAACCGCTGGTTCGATTTCTCGCCCGCGAACACCTCCATCCAGTGGATCCTGCGCCGGCCGCCGTACGCCGTCTGCACCGCCGCATCCATCACGCGCACGCTCGCGCGCCAGATGTCGGGGCCGGTGCCGTCGCCCTCGATGAAGGGGATGATGGGGTTCTCGGGGACGACGAGCTTGCCGTCGCGGAGGGTGATCTTCGCCCCCTGCGCGGGCGGCGTGAGCTTCAGGGGCGCAGCCGTGGACATATTGACCTGGTCTCCTGGCGGTATTGCAACCGGCGGGGAAGCGCGGCGCGCCGCAGCCGGGGCGGGAATGCTAGCACAGGTGCTTCGCGCCGCCGGGCATTGCGCCGTGCACTGCGTGCCGCGCAGGCCGCGCGGCCCCTGCCTGGCGGCCCGTGAACGCTGTCGTCGGGCCCGCTGCGGCCGGGCGGCCGGCCCGTCGCGACGAGCGCGCCCGGTGGATGAGTGTGCGAAGCGGGTGAGTGTGCGAAACTGCCCCGATGTACGACGCTACCGAAAGCGGCGCCCGGCAGCCGATGACCAAGCCCTCCCTGCTGCGCAAGCTTCTCGCAGTGCGACCGGTGCAGCCGCGCGAATCGGCCGGGGCGGAGCGCCTCAAGCAGGCGCTCTCAGCCTGGTCGCTCATGTCGATCGGCATCGGCGCGACCATCGGCACGGGCATTTTCGTGCTGACCGGCACCGTGGCGGCCAACCAGTCGGGGCCGGCCATCACTCTCTCACTCCTCATCGCCGCCTTCGGCAGCGCGCTCGCGGCGCTCTGCTACGCCGAGTTCGCGGCGTTCCTGCCGGTGCCCGGCAGCGCCTACAGCTATACGTACGCCACGCTCGGGGAGGCAATCGCCTGGTTCATCGGCTGGAATCTGCTGCTCGAGTACGGCATATCGGCCTCGGCGGTGGCGGTGAGCTGGTCGGCGTACGTCGTGAACCTCCTGACCGAGGTGAACATCCATCTGCCGGCGATGTGGGTGAATGCGCCCCTGCAGGAGAGCGCGACCGGTCATCTGGTCATGACCGGCTCGATCATCAATCTGCCGGCGGTGCTCATCGTCGCGGCGATGAGCGCGCTCTGCTATATCGGCATCCGCGAGACCGCCGGCGCCACCAACTTCATGGTGGCGCTGAAGGTCGGGGTGATCGTGATCTTCGTGGTGGCGGGACTGAAGTTCATCGATCCTGGCAACTGGCATCCCTACATCCCGCCCAACACGGGCACCTTCGGCCACTTCGGCTGGACCGGCGTGCTGCAGGGCGCGGGGATCATTTTCTTCTCCTATGTGGGATTCGATACGGCGTCGACCACGGCGCTCGAGGCGCGCAACCCCCAGCGCGACCTGCCCATCGGCATCATCGGCACGCTGGTGATCTCCACCGTGCTCTATGTGGCGATGGCGGCCGTGGTCACCGGCATGGTGCCGTACTTCAAGCTGAACGGGGCGGAGCCGGTCGCGGTGGCGCTCGACGCTCACCCGGCGCTCTCCTGGCTCGGAGTGTTCCTGAAGCTGGGCATCATCGCCGGCATGACCTCCGTCATCCTGACTTCGCTCCTCGGACAGCCGCGAATCCTCCTCTCCATGGCCGACGACGGGCTGTTGCCCCCGGCGATGAGCCGCTGTCATCCGCGTTTCAAGACGCCGCACGTGGCGACCGTGGTCACCGGGATCGGCGCGGCGCTGATCGCCGGCGTGTTCCCGCTCGATGTGCTGGCGGATCTCATTTCCATCGGCATCCTGCTGGCCTTCGCCGTGGTCTGCATCGGCGTGCTGGTGATGCGATTCACCCGTCCGGACGTGCATCGTCCCTTCCGCGTTCCGGCGGCGTGGCTGCTGTGCCCGCTGGGAGCGATCGTGTGCGCCGGCACGACGTATTTCCTGTCGAACGCCACCTGGATCCGGCTCGTCCTGTGGACCGTGCTCGGCACGGCGATCTACGCGTTCTACGGATTCAGGCACAGCAAACTCCGGCCATGAGCGGCCACGGGAAGACGGGCGGCGAGACTGCGCACGCCTGCGCCGGCGAGTCGGAAGCCGGAGTGAGGACCCGGACGCCCGCCGCGGAGGGCTTCTGGATGCCTGCGGAATACGAGCCGCACGCGGCGACATGGCTCCTCTGGCCGGAGCGCCGCGACAACTGGCGCGAGCAGGCGCGCCCGGCGCAGGCCGCCTTCGCGCAGGTCGCATCGGCCATCCGGCGCTTCGAGAGGGTGCATGTCGGCGTGATGCCGCATCTCGCGGCGGAAGCGCGCGCGATGCTGCGCGGGGACGTCGAGGTCCACGGCATGGAATACGACGACTGTTGGATGCGGGACGTCGGCCCGACGTTCGTGGTGGGCGAGCGGCCGGGGATGATTCGCGCCGTGCAGTGGCGCTTCAATGCCTGGGGCGGGCTTTATCATCCGTGCGACCGGGACGGCCGCGTTCCGCTGCAAGTGCTGGCCCACTCATCGGCGCTGCCGATGCGGGACCGCTACCGCGGCCCGATCACGCTCGAGGGCGGCGCCATCCATGTCGATGGCGAGGGGACCGCGCTCCTCACCGAGGAGTGCGCTCTCGACAGCCGCCGCAATCCCGGGATGACCCGCGAGCAGGTGGAGACCGTGCTGCGGGATTATCTCGGCGTCAGCCGATTCATCTGGCTCGGCAGGGGCGTGTACGCCGACGAGACCACCGGCCACGTCGACAACCTTGCCTGCTTCGTCGGACCCGGCAGGGTATGCCTGACCTGGACGGACGACAGGAGCGATCCGCAGTACGCGATCTCACTCGATGCCTGGGAACGTCTGAACGAGGCTCGGGACGCCATCGGGCGGCGTCTGGAGGTCTTCAAGGTCCCGATGCCGGGCCCGCTCCACATGACGGCGGCCGAGGCGAGCGGGCTGGTTCCCGGTGAGTCGATGAAGCCGCGGCACGCCGGCGATCGGCTGGCGGCGAGTTACGTGAACTTCTACTTCACCAACGGCGGCATCGTCATGCCGTTGCTCGATCCGCGCACGGACGAGCAGGCCGCCACGATGCTGAAGCGCGCCTGCCCCGGGCGGCAGATCGTCGGCGTTCCGGCGCGCGAGATCCTCCTCGGCGGCGGCGGCATCCATTGCATCACGCAACAGATACCGAGCTGGGAGATCGCCCGCGCACGGCCGCAGCCGGACGCGAGACTGCGCTAACCGGCCAGTTTTTCCGCGGCATCCAGCCAGGCGCGCTGCGCGCGCCGGTAGTGACCCGGAGCGATGCGCGCCTGATCGAGGAGCTCCCGCGCCACTCTGCGGGCCTCGTCCCGCTGCCCCTGGATCTCGAGAAGCTGCGCGTACCGGACCGCGGCCTCGGCGCCCGGATAGGAGTGGGCGAGAGTCCGGTACTCTTCCAGCGCCTTTGCGACGCTGCCTTCCGCCTCCAGCGCGCGCGCGAAGAGAAGGTGCGCCTCCGGCGAGCGGAAGTCCGGATTCTGCCGGAAGAGCTCCTCGAGCGTGGCGCGGGCTGCGGGCGCGGCGCCGCTGCCGAACTGTGCCCGGGCCAGGCCCAGCATCAGGTTGGGATCGTGCACGTAGAGTCCGGTGAGCGCCTGCCGGTACTGCTCGATCGCTTCCTCGTAGCGTCCGTGGCGCACCAGCTCATCTGCGTAGCGTTGTCGGGCGGCGACGTTGCCGGCGAGTCGCGCCTCGTTCTCGTAGCGGCGCAGATCCGCGAAGGGGTCGACTGCCCGCTTGAGGCCCCGCGCGGTGCGTTGCGCCGTGCGGCTGCGGAAGAGGTCGGGGAGGATCTCGATCGCCACGTATGCGAGAGCGGCAATGAGACCGATACCCGGCCAGATGAGCACCCAGATCCAGAGCCAGTTGCGGCCGGTCTTGATGCAATGGACGATCGCCGTCCCCTGAATGAGATAAGGCAGCAACAGATAGAGGATTCCCATCCCGCAATCGTAACGCATCTTCGGCGGCCGCCCTCGCCGGGCCTCTCCACGGCTCGATGCGATATGCTCGCCGCCATGGGGTGGTCACGATCGCTCAGGAGCCGCCGGGGACTGCAGGCTGCGCGCACGCGGGTCGCGTGCGTCCTGCTGTGGCTTGCGTATCCGGTCATGGCGGTGGCGCAGCACCCCGCCGCGCCCCAATCCGCGGCCACCGCCGGCACGCCAGCGGCCGCGCCGGCGCCGCACCGGCTGCGGATCGGGCTCGTGCTCTCGGGCGGCGGCGCGCGCGGCATTGCGCACGTGGGCGTGCTGCAGGTGCTGCAGAAGCTGCACGTGCCGATCGATGCAATCGCAGGCACGAGCATGGGGGCGGTGGTGGGCGGTCTCTACGCGAGCGGCCTGACACCGGATCAGATCGAGAGAACGATCCGATCGATGAACTGGCAGGAGGCTTTCCGCGACCGCCCGCCGCGGGAGGATCTGACGCTGCGGCGCAAGCAGGAGGACGAGAACTTCCTGGTGAAGTTTCCGATCGGCATCAAGGGCGGCCGGCCGGTGCTGCCGATGGGCCTCATCCAGGGACAGAGCCTCACGGAGATGCTGCGCCGCCTGACGCTGCCGGTCGCCCGGATCACGAGCTTCGATGATCTGCCGACGCCGTTTCGGGCGGTGGCGACCGACCTCGAGACCGGACAGGAGGTCGACATGGGATCCGGCGATCTCACCAGCGCGATGCGCGCCAGCCTGTCGGCACCCGGTGTGTTCGCGCCGGTGGAGCGCGGCGGCAGGATGCTGGTCGACGGTGGTGTGTCCGACAACGTACCGGTCGACGTGGCGCGCGCAATGGGCGTCGACGTGCTGATCGTGGTGGACGTCGGCTTCCCGCTGCTGCCGCGCAACAAGCTGACCAGCGTCACGGCGATCTCCAACCAGATGCTGGCGATCCTGATGCGGCGCAAGTCGGAGCAGGAGCTGGCGCATCTGGATCAGCATGACGTGCTCATCCGGCCCGCGCTCGGCGACACGTCCTCGTTCGACTTCGGCAACATCAACCGGCTCCTCGGGGTCGGCGCGGCCGCGGCATGGAAGATGCGCGACCGCCTGGCAGCGCTCTCGGTCGGTCCCGAGCAGTACGCGGCCTACCAGGAGCAGCGCGAGCTGCTGCGCCGGCCGCCGCCGCGCATCGACTTCGTCAAGGTCCAGACGGGGCCGGAGGTCTACTCGCAGCCGATCGAGAAACTGTTCAAGGACATGGTCGGCAAGCGTCTGAATCCCGATGCGGTCGGGCGGCGAATCACGACTCTCTACGGAGAGGGCGGGCTCGACATGCTGGACTACCGCGTCGTGCGCCGGGATGACGAGTATGGGCTTCTCGTCGACGCCCGCGGCAACTCGATCGGTCCCAATTACGTACGGTTCGGCCTGAGCCTGCAGGACGATTTCGCGGGCGACTCCACGTATGACGCGGCGATGCGCTATGTCATGTCGGAGATCACGCGCGCGGGCGGAGAGTGGGTGACGGACGCCGAGATCGGGCAGACATCGCTGCTTGCAACCGAAGTGTTCCTGCCGCTGTCACCGTTCTCCGGCTGGTTCGTCATGCCGCATACCATGGTTGCCGCGCGCAATCTGCCGTTTCTCATCGGGCAGAGCGAGCGCGCGCAGTATCGGGTGCATACCTTCGATTACGGGCTCGATGCCGGCAGGCAGTTCGGCAACTGGGGGGAGATCCGCGCCGGCGTGTATCGGGAGGAGGGTCATTCGCGGCTCACCATCGGCGATCCGGGCGATGCGCAGCTTCCGTTTCCGGCATATCAAACCTTCGGATCGCGGACGTACTTTGCCCGGCTGAGCTACGACACGCTGGATGACATCAACTTCCCGCACTTCGGCGCGCGGGCGATGCTGCAGTGGAGCGGCGCCCGGAACGTGGTCGGCGGGCAGCTGAGCTCGAATCAGGTGACCTTCGACTTCCTCGCGGCGCACACGTGGCGCGAGCGCGATACGCTCGCGCTCTGGATGTCGGGCGGCAGCACGCTCAACCGGGTGACGGACCTGAGGATGGAGTTCCCGCTCGGTGGATTCCTCAACCTGTCGGGCCTGAAGCAGTACTCGCTCTACGGGCCGCGCTTCGGCATCGGGCGGCTGATGTTCTATCGCAAGATCGGACGGGGCGGCCCGGGGTATTTCGACGTCCCGGTGTATCTGGGCATGTCGCTCGAGGCGGGCAACGTGTGGCAGAACATGAGCGATGCGAAGTTCACGAACCTGCACAAGGATGCGAGCCTCTTCCTGGGGCTAGACACCTTTCTGGGCCCGATCTACCTCGGCAGCGGTTTCGACGATCACGGGGACCAGGCGTATTACCTGTTCCTCGGCAGGACCTTCTGAGTCAGCCCGCAAACGACTGAAGAAGCGGACCAAAGCCGCCTTCGACCAGGCACAGGATGTGCCCCGCCGCCGAAGGGCGAGGCGGTGTATTTAGCGAAGCACTGCTTCGCTCCGCCGAGCGAGCTTTGGGCAAAAACCACGCTTTTTGCCCAAAGCTGCGCTGGGCCGGGCAGGGTGCGACGCATGCGTCGCACGGGTGGCCATGGATGGGCACCCCGGGCTTGCGCGGAGCAGGGACTGCGCAGCGCAATGCCCGGATCCAGCGCTTCATACCAGCCCGCGGCTCTCGGCCAGGTTCTCGATCTTGTCGAAGACGAGGGAGGGCTTGTCGCCGGCGCGCGAGTACTGGTGGCGGCGGCTCATCTCCGCAAGCGCGGCATCGCGCTCGTCGGGAGTGGGATACCAGTGGATGCGGTGCCACTCGGGACCGAGGATCTTGCGGAACGGATCGCCGGGAGGAAGGCTGACGCGGATCCCGTAGGGGCGCTGCTTCTCGAGCACCGGCGCTCTCAGGTTCTGTGGCTGGCTGATACCCATAGGGGCGGGAAGCTTAAGGTGGGGGTGGGGCGGGCGCAAGGGACGGGGCCGAGGGAGGGCGCGCAAGCGCTTGAGTTACCCGCTTCGGGTCCCCACACTGGGGGCATTGCCGCCGCAGGAGATCTTCGCCATGGCCCTCCTCAGCAAGAAGACCACGATGCCCGCCGCCACGGACGCGCTGCCCGGCCGCGGCACGCCCCTCGAGGTGACGCCGACCCACTACGTCAACGGCCATCGCATCGTGCCGCCGTTTCCCGCCGGCATGCGCGAAGCGGTGTTCGGGCTCGGATGCTTCTGGGGTGCGGAGCGGCTCTTCTGGCAGCTGCCGGGGGTGTACTCGACCGCGGTCGGCTACGCCGGCGGGTTCACGCCGAATCCAACATACGAGGAGGTCTGCACCGGCCTGACGGGCCACGCGGAGGTGGTCCGCGTCATCTACGATCCCGGGAAGATCGACTACGAGGAGCTGCTCGAGGCGTTCTGGGAATCCCACGATCCCACGCAAGGCATGCGTCAGGGCAACGATATCGGCACGCAGTACCGGTCGGTCATCCATGCGACCGACGCCGGACAGCGGCAGTCCGCGGAGGCGTCGCTGCGCACCTATCAGGCTCGTCTCTTCGCCGCCGGGAGAGGTGTGATCACGACAGCGATTCTCGACGCGCCGCAATTCTATTACGCGGAGGATTACCACCAGCAATACCTGGCGAAGAATCCCGACGGGTATTGCGGCATTGGAGGCTGTGGCGTGTCCTATAAATCCGCGGGGTCATACGCGGGGGAGAAGGCGTAGCGTCTGGCATTCGCCGGTTTTCTGCCGCAGGGCAGGGGGTTATCGGCGCCGGGACTCAAGACCCTGCGGATTTCTGCAGGAATCCGCGTGAGGGGGTTCGGCGCTGACGTCCAGCGGAATTCCGCCGGTGATTCGGATCTGGGAGAGTCCGCGGGGAGGGAATCGATACCTCGAGACCGGCTGCATCCGTGATCATCGCTGCCGTCGAGCCCTCGGCTCGTCCAGGAAGACCTCACTTCGTGCCGGCACGATGGCAGAGCCTCGGTCCACGCCCCGTGCGTGGCGAGCTGCGCCCACGCCCTGGTCGTGACCAGGCGCTGCAGCGGCAGCCGCGCTCGAGGCCGGGATGATGGACGCGCGGCGCGGGCGCATACTGGTTCGCAGGGATGGCATCACATCGCGAGAGAGGCGTGGCACACATGCACAAGCCATGGCTCGTCCAGTACCCCACCGGCGTCCCGGCCGAAATCGACACCGGTGGATTTGCGTCGCTGAATGACATGCTGGCCTCCAGCTGTGCGCGCTTCGCCGACCTGCCAGCCTACAACTCGATGGGCACGGCCATGACGTACCGGCAGCTCGACGAGACGAGCCGCGCGTTCGCGACCTGGTTGCAGCAGGTCGCCCGACTCCGGCGCGGCGATCGCGTTGCTTTGATGCTGCTCAATCTGCTGCAGTTCCCGGTGGCACTGTTCGGCGTGCTGCGCGCGGGCATGGTGGTGGTCAACGTCAATCCGTTCTACACGCCGCGGGAGCTGGAGTACCAACTGAAAGATGCCGGCGCAACTGCCGTCGTTGTGCTCGAGAATTTCGCGCACACGCTGGGACAAGTCGTCGAATCGACGCCGGTGCGCGCAGTAATCACAACCCGGGTGGGCGATCTGCTTTCGCCACTCAAGCGCCTGCTGACGAACGCC
Source organism: Steroidobacteraceae bacterium (assembly GCA_035545455.1). GTDB lineage: Bacteria > Pseudomonadota > Gammaproteobacteria > Steroidobacterales > Steroidobacteraceae > 13-2-20CM-66-19. The sequence continues at coordinate 194 of DASZYK010000166.1, read as the reverse complement.
GTGACGAAGCATGTGAAGAAGCTGGTGCCGCCCTGGCAGCTGGCGGGGGCGGTGTCGTTCAATCGGGCGCTGGCCAGCGGCCGCATGCAGGTGTTCGAGGAAGTGGCGCTCACCCGAGACGACCTGGCCTTTCTGCAGTACACGGGAGGTACCACCGGCGTGGCGAAGGGCACGATGCTCACCCACGGCAATAT
>DASZYK010000165.1:0-10770 GCA_035545455.1 Steroidobacteraceae bacterium | reverse complement strand
GGCGGCGCCCGTGCCGCTGGCGCCCGGGAACGAGCTCGAGGTCGAGCGCCTGCCCTGCGGGCAGGGCGAGCTCGACCGGGTGCTCGGAGGCGGTATCGTGCCGGGCTCGGTAACCCTGCTGGGGGGCGACCCCGGAATCGGCAAATCGACCCTGCTGCTGCAGGTGGCCGCCCATGTGGCCTCGGGCCGCAGCGTGGTCTATGCGAGCGGAGAGGAGTCGGTCGCCCAGGTGGCATTGCGCGCGAGGCGCCTGGGGCTCGCGGCGTCGCGGCTCGAGGTGTTGGCCGAGACCGACCTGCAGTCGATCCTGGATCAGACCGCCGGCCGCCGGGCGGCGCTGCTGGTCGTCGACTCGATCCAGACCGCGCAGTCGGCCGCCGTCACCGCCAGCGCCGGCGCGGTCTCGCAGCTCAGGGAATGTACGGCGGAGCTCGTTCGCTTCGCCAAGGCCACCGCGACCGCCGTCATTCTCATCGGCCATGTCACCAAGGAGGGTGCGATCGCCGGTCCCCGGGTGCTCGAGCACCTGGTCGACACGGTCCTCTACTTCGAAAGCGAGGCCGGCAGCCGCTTCCGCATCGTTCGCGCCACCAAGAACCGCTTCGGCGCCGTCAACGAGCTCGGCTTCTTCGCCATGACCGAAAGCGGTCTCAGGGAGGTGCGCAATCCCTCGGCGATCTTCCTCGCCCGCGCGCCGGAGCCGGCGCCCGGAAGCATCGTCACGGTGATGCGGGACGGCGGGCGCCCGCTTCTCATCGAGCTGCAGGCCCTCGTCGACCGGATGCGCTTCGGCGCGCCCCGCCGCATCGCCCAGGGGCTCGACGCCAACCGTCTGGCGATGCTGCTGGCGGTGTTGAGTCGCCATGCGGCGCTGTCGCTCCAGGAGCACGACGTCTTCGTCAACGCCGTGGGCGGTGTGGAGATCGATGAGACCGCGTGGGACCTGCCGGTCGTGATCGCGCTCGCCTCCAGCCTGGCGGATCGGGCGGTGCCGGGTTCTCTCGTTTCCTTCGGCGAGATCGGTTTGACGGGAGAGGTGCGCCCGGTGGCCTACGGAGAGGAGCGGCTGCGGGAGGCGCAGAAGCAGGGTTTCCGGGTGGCCGTGGTGCCGCGCGAGAACGCCCCGCGCAAGGCTCTCGAGGGCATCGAGGTGATCGCCGTCGCGCGCGTGAGCGAAGCGCTCGACGCCGCGCTCAGCCGCGCCCTGCCGAAGCCGACGCCTCAGCCGTCGCCCGCGCGCGCACGGTCCTGACCGCATTGTCGGCGATCTGCAGAACCTCGAACTGATAGGGCCCCACCTTCACCGTCGTCCCGGGCGAGGGGATGGTTTCGAGGTGCTCGAGGAGGAGACCGTTCAGCGTCTTGGGGCCGTCCGTCGGCAGCTGCCACTGCAGCGAGCGGTTCAGGGCCCGGAGCGTCGCGCTGGCGTTGATGATGAAGACACCCGAGCCCTGCGGATGAATGTCCTTGTGGGTGACGGTCGCCGGGTCGGTGGTGAACTCGCCGACGATTTCCTCCAGGATGTCCTCGAGCGTCACCAGGCCCTCGATGTCGCCGTACTCGTTGACGACGAACGCGAGCCGCCGCCTGTTGCGCTGGAAATACGAGAGTTGCGTGTTGAGGGCGGTGCCTTCGGGCACGAAGTACGGCTCCCGCCCGCTCGCGATGTCGACCAGCCGCTCGCGTGTCAGGGTGCCGCGGGCGAGCTCGTGCGCGACCCGCTTCATGTGCAGGATGCCGACCAGATTGTCCAGCGCGCCGCGGTAGACCGGCAGCCGCGTGTGGGGCGTCTGGCGCAGCTGCTCGAGAATGTCGTCCCAGGGCTCGTCGACGTCGATGCCGGCGATCTCCTGCCGCGGGATCATGATGTCGTTCACGGTGACTTGGCCCAGGTCCAGGATCGAGAGCAGCATCTGCCGGTGCCGCGCGGGGATCATGGGACCGGCCTCCGCCACGACGGTACGCAGCTCCTCCGTGCTCAGCGTCTGGCTCGCGGGCTCGGCGCGCACCACGCCGACGACCCGCAGCAGCCCGTACGCCATCTTGTTGGTGACCCACAGGAAGGGACGGGCGAGCAGCACCAGAACGCGATAGATGCGCGCCGTGTTGAGCGCGACCGATTCCGGGTGGGTGGCCGCGTAGATCTTCGGCGCGAGCTCGCAGAAGACGATGACCGCCACGGTGAGGAGAAAGCCCGTGACCGGCACGGCATGGGGGTAGCCCGTGCGCTGGGCGAGGACGGTCGCGGTCGCGGACGCGAATACGCTGGCGGCGGCCAGGATCACCAGATTGGCGCCGAGCCAGTCCTCGGGCTTCTGCAGCAGCCGCTCGAGGAGCTTCGCAGTGCCCTGTCCCGCCTTGGCCCGGTGGCGGACCCGGTAGCGGTTGACCGAGAGCATCGCCACCTCCGTGCCGGATGAGAAGGCGATGATGGACAGCAGCGCCAGCAGGACGATGAGGAGCACGGGAGCGGAGGTTGAGTCGTTCAATTCTGGTTCCTCGCTGGGCTTCCCGAGGCGCTGTCGCGCTCGAAGACGGATCTCGGGGGTCTTCAGGGTCTCGGGTCGCAGTACTTCCCATATACTTTACTGATGTTCGATACCCTGAGCGCACGCCTTTCCCGTACCCTCGACGCCCTGCGCGGCCGGGGGCGGATCACCGAGGAGAACATCGGCGAGACGCTGCGGGAGGTGCGGGTGGCGCTTCTCGAGGCGGACGTCGCCTTGCCGGTCATCAAGGGCTTCATCGATTCGGTGAAGTCGAAGGCGCTGGGCGCCGAGGTGGCCCAGAGCCTGACGCCCGGTCAGACCTTCATCGGCATCCTGCATCGGGAGCTGGTGGAGCTCATCGGCGGGCACCGCGCGGGCTTCAACCTGCGCGCCCAGCCGCCGATCGTGGTCCTGCTCGCCGGCCTCCAGGGCGCCGGGAAGACGACGACCGCGGCGAAGCTCGCCCGCTGGCTCATCGAGCAGCAGCGCAAGCGGGTGCTGATGGTGAGCACGGACGTGCGCCGCCCGGCGGCGATGCTGCAGCTGGAGCGCCTGGCGGCGCAGGTGAATGCCCAGTATCTCGCCGCCGACCCTCAGGCCGCGCCCGCCGACATCGCGCGCGTCGCGCTGGAGCAGGCGAAACGCGGCGTTTTCGACGTGCTCATCGTCGATACCGCCGGCCGTCTCCATGTCGATGAGGCGCTGATGGAGGAGGTGCGCCAGATCGACCAGGCGGTTCATCCCGCGGAGCGGCTCTTCATCGTCGATGCCATGGCCGGCCAGGACGCGGTGAACGCCGCCCGGGCCTTCGGCTCGGCGCTCGACCTGACCGGGATCATTCTGACGAAGGCCGACGGCGATGCGCGCGGCGGCGCGGCGCTTTCGGTGCGCCAGGTCACGGGCAAGCCGATCGTCTTCCTCGGCGTCGGGGAGAAGACCGAGGCGCTGGAGCCCTTCGATCCGGACCGCATGGCCTCGCGCATCCTAGGCATGGGCGATGTCGTGAGCCTCGTCGAGCAGGTGCACCGGCAGGTCGATCAGAAGGAGGCCGAGCGCCTGGCCCGCAAGGTGGTCAAGGGCAAGGGCTTCGACCTCACCGACCTCAGGAGCCAGCTCGAGCAGGTGCAGAAGCTGGGCGGCCTGGGCGCTCTCATGGAGAAGCTGCCGGTTGCGGCCGCTGCCAAGGGCGGCATGTCCGCCGATCAGGGCGACCGCGAGGTTCGCCGTCAGATCGCCATCATCAATTCCATGACCCCGCGGGAGCGGCGGCTGCCCGGCATCATCGACGGCTCGCGGCGACGGCGCATCGCCCGCGGGGCGGGAGTGCAGGTCCAGGACGTCAATCGCCTGATGAAGCAGTTCCTGCAGATGCAGCGCATGATGAAGAGCATGAAGGGCGGGAAGCTGCAGCGGCTTCTCGGGGCGCTCAAGGGCGGCTTGCCACCCGGGCTGCCTCCGGTCCAGTAGAGCCGCAGTTCGACTTTAAAGCTGGCCCGGAACCGCGTAGAATCCGCGCTCTTTTTTGGGGTGGCTCCGCGGGGCACGGCGCTTTGCGCCAGGCGGCGGAACCGCTCCGGCAACCATCGAGAGCGAAACGAAACATGGTGACCATTCGCCTGACGAGGCGCGGGGCGCGAAATCAGCCCTTCTATCACGTCGTCGTGACCGACAGCCGCAAGCGCCAGGGCGGACCGAGCCTCGAGCACGTCGGGTACTTCAATCCCATCGCGCACCGCGGCGAGACGAAGCTGAAGCTCGACCTGCCGCGCATCGACTACTGGGTCGGCAAGGGCGCGCAGCCCTCGGAGCGCGTGCGCTCGCTCGTGGCATCGTACCGGAAGCAGGCGACGGCCTGAGAGGACTGCCGGCACCGGAGCGTTGGCTCAAATGGCGCCGCCGTCCCTGAGACCCGGCTGCGCGAGTGCCGACGCCGCGGAAAGCCGCTGGGTGGAGCTGGGCCGGATCGGGGCGCCCTTCGGCCTGGCGGGCTGGCTGCATGTCTCCTCCTTCACGGAGCCGGCGGAGGCGCTCCTCGAGTACCGCGAGTGGGGCTTGCGGGCGGAGAGCGGCGAGCGCAGGCGCCATCGGCTGCTCGAGGGACGGCCGCACGGTGAGCGGCTGGTCGTGCGGCTCGAAGGCATCGAGACTCGTGAGGCCGCGGGGCTCCTGACCGGTGCCTGGGTCGAGGTCGAGCGCAGCGAGCTGCCGCCGACGGGTGATCGCGAGTATTACCGCGCGGACCTGGTCGGGCTCGAGGTCGAGAACCTCGAGGGCGTGGCGCTGGGCCGGGTGGCGTACTTCATCGATGCGCCCGCGGGTGCCGTGATGGTGGTGGAGGAGGATCGCGGGCACGCCGCGGACGGGGCGCGCGAGTCTTTACGCAGGGAGCACTGGGTTTTGGCGGATCCGGCGCATTTGCGGCGGGTGGATCTCGCGGCGGGCCGTATCCTGGTGGACTGGCCGGCGGAGCTGGAGTAGGCCCTCCATGAAGATCGAGGTCGTCACGCTCTTTCCGGAGATGGTCACCGGGGCGCTGCGCTACGGGATCGTCGGGCGTGCGCTGGAGCGGGGACTGCTGGCGGTCGGGACGGAGGACCCGCGTGCGCATACGAGCGATGCGCATCGCACGGTGGATGACCGGCCCTACGGCGGGGGCCCCGGCATGGTGCTGAAGCCGGAGCCGGTGCTGGCGGCGATTCGCGCGGCGCAGGCGCGGCTGCCCGCGGGCAGTCCGCGGATCTGTCTGTCGGCGCAGGGCGAGCCCTTCAGCCAGGCCGTGGCGCGGGAGCTGTCGGGACTGCCGGGCATGCTGCTCGTGGCGGGCCGGTACGAGGGCCTGGACGAGCGCGTGATCGAGCTCGGCATCGACCGGGAGCTCTCGGTCGGCGACTACGTGCTCTCCGGCGGTGAGCTGCCGGCGCTGACGGTGATCGATGCCGTGGCGAGGCTGCTGCCGGGCGCGCTCGGCGACGAGCGCTCGAGCGGGGCCGACTCCTTTTGGAACGGGCTGCTCGACTGGCCGCACTACACCCGGCCGGAGGTATTCGAGGGCCGGCCGGTGCCGGCGGTGCTATTGTCGGGCAACCATGCCGACATCGACCGCTGGAGGCTGGCGCAGGCCGTGGCACGTACCTGGCTGCGGCGGCCGGATCTCATCGCTCGCCATGGGCTCACGCCCGAGGCGCAGCGGTTATTGAGCGAATTTCTCGCCGCAAGGGCGGCGCGGGATGAAAGATCGAGGATGACCCAATGAGCAAGATCGTCCAACAACTCGAGAAAGAGCGCATGACCCGTGAGGTGCCGGATTTCAAGCCGGGCGACACCGTGGTCGTGCAGGTCAAGGTGGTCGAAGGCGACCGCGAGCGCATCCAGGCCTATGAGGGCGTGGTGATCGCCCGCAGCAACCGCGGCCTCAACTCCTCCTTCACGGTGCGCAAGATCTCCCACGGCGAGGGCGTGGAGCGCGTGTTCCAGACCTACAGCCCCGCGATCAGCGACATCACCGTGAAGCGCCGCGGCAATGTGCGCCGCGCCAAGCTGTACTACCTGCGCGACCTGTCGGGCAAGGCGGCGAGGATCGAAGAGAAGATCTGAGGGCCGGGCCATGGCACTCTTCCCGGCGCGGCCGCTTCACGGACGGGGCTCGCTCGGCGAGCCCCGTTAGTTCCGCGCGCAGCGCATGATCAAGTCGATCTTGAGCGGGATCTGGCGCGGCCTGGACGGGCTGCGCAAGGTTCTGCACCTCATACTGCTCGTCGTCATCTTCGGCGCGATCATCTGGGCCGTCAGCTCCTCCATGCCGGGGGTGCCGGACCGGGCTGCACTGGTCGTGCAGCCGGAAGGGCGGCTCGTCGAGCAGCTGAGCGGCGACCCGGTCCAACGAGCGATCGAGAACGCTCAGGGCGGGCAGCGTCAGGAGACGCTGCTCTGGAACCTCGTCGACTCCATTCGCGCCGCGGCCGACGATCATCGCATCCGCGTGCTGGTGCTCCGCCTCGACAAGATGGAGGACGCCGGTCAGCCGATGCTCGAGGAGCTGGCGAGGGCAGTCAGGAAATTCCGCGCCAGCGGCAAGCCGGTCATCGCCTTCGGCACGACGTACGATCAGGAGCAATATTATCTCGCGGCCCAGGCGGACAAGGTCTATCTCGACCCGACCGGGTACGTGATGATCGAGGGATACAGCCGTTATCCGCTCTACTTCAAGGGACTGCTGCAGAAGCTCGGCGTCGATATCAACGTCTTCCGCGTGGGGACGTTCAAGAGCGCCGTCGAGATCTTCACGCGCAATGACATGTCGAAGGCCGACAAGCAGCAGAGCCTCGCCTATCTCGATGTTCTCTGGTCCAGCTATCAGAAGGCGTTGACGGGTGCGCGCAAGCTCCCGGCCGGCGCCATCGAGAGCTACGTCGACTCGCTGCCGAAGACCGTCAGCGCGGCGGACGGGGATGCGGCGAAGGTCGCCCTGCAGGCGGGGCTCGTCACCGCGCTGGCCGGCAAGCAGCAGGTGGAGCGCAAGCTGATCGGCCTCGTCGGTGAGGACGAGTCGACCGGCTCCTTCAATCAGATCTCCGCGGAGGATTACGCGCGCATCGTCCATGCGCAGAAGAAGCTGCACGACGGCGACGGCAGCGCCCGCATCGGCGTCATCGTCGCCTCCGGCGAGATCCAGGACGGCAAGCAGCCTCCCGGCACGATCGGCGGCGAATCGCTGTCACGTCTCATCCGGCAGGCACGGATGGACAAGGACATCAAGGCCGTCGTGCTGCGCGTGAACAGCCCGGGAGGCAGCGTCGCCGCTTCCGAGGAGATCTATCGCGAGCTCGAGGCCCTGCGCGCGGCGGGCAAGCCGCTGGTGGTGTCCATGGGTGACCTCGCCGCCTCGGGGGGCTACTACATCTCGGCGCCCGCCAACCAGATCTGGGCCAGCCCGGCGACGCTCACCGGCTCGATCGGCATCTTCGCCATCATTCCGACCATCAACCAGACGCTGAGCAAGGTCGGCGTCAGTGTCGATGGCGTGGGCACGACGCCGCTCGCCGGCGCCCTCAGCATCGATCGCCCGCTCGGCGCCGAAGCCAGCGAGCTCGTGCAATCGCAGATCGAGCGCGGATACCAGCAGTTCGTGAGCCACGTGGCGGCGGGCCGGCGCGAGACGCCGCAGCAGATCGATGCCATCGGTCAGGGGCGGGTCTGGGCCGGCGCCGATGCGCGGCGGATCGGCCTGGTGGATCACCTGGGGACGCTGGAGGATGCCGTCAAAGCCGCGGCGCACCTCGCCAAGGTGACGCACTATCAGGTGGAGTTCGTGCAGCCGCACCTCTCCTGGGCGGAGCAGCTGTTTCAGCAGACCCAGGCGCGCGCCGCGGGTGCGGCGGTATCACTCTTTCATGTGGATGGGCAGTCTCTCGGACTGGCGCAAGTCGCGAGCCGCCTGGACCCGGTGGCGCGCGACCTCGAGCAGCTGGCGCGCTTCAGCGTGCCGGGCCACCTCTACGCGTACTGCTTCTGTGGTTATTCGATTGGCTCAAAGTCGCCTGCGGCGCTTTGAGCGGCCAGCCGATTCGCTTGGCTAGGCCTCGCCGGCCACAAAATCGCCCGGAGCGATTTTGGACGCGCAGCGGCCCCGAAGGGGCGAGGCCCAGGAGGGGCCGAGCAACGACGGCCTTGGCCGGCTTACTGACTTGCTGTTGACGTGCCGGGTCAGGCAATACTCGTCCAATCGAGAATGACCTTCCCGGAGTGCCCCGAGCCCATGATGGAGAAGGCCTGGGCGAACTCGCGCACCGGCAGATGATGAGTGATGATCGGCTCGAGCTTCAGGCCGCTCTGCAGCAGGCTCGCCATTTTGTACCAGGTCTCGAACATCTCCCGGCCGTAGATGCCCTTCAACGTCAGGCCCTTGAAGATCACCTGATTCCAGTCGATCGAGGTGTCCTCGGGCGGAATGCCGAGGATGGCGACCGACCCGCCATGGTGCATGGTACGCAGCAGATCGCGGAACGCGGCGGCGTTGCCCGACATCTCGAGGCCGACGTCGAATCCTTCCTGCATGCCGAGATCCTTCATCGTCTGATCGAGCGTCTCGCGCTGCACGTTGACGGCGCGTGTTGCGCCCATTTTCTTCGCCAGCTCCAGCCGGTAGTCGTTGACGTCGGTGATCACCACATGCCGTGCGCCGACGAAGCGCGCGATCGAGACGGCCATGATGCCGATGGGGCCCGCGCCGGTGATCAATACGTCCTCGCCCACCATGTTGAAGGCCAGGGCGGTATGGGTCGCATTGCCGAACGGGTCGAGGATCGAGGCGACATCGTCGCTGATCGAGTCCGGCAGCTTGAAGGCATTGTCGGCGGGAATGGAGAGATATTGCGCGAACGCGCCCGGACGGTTCACGCCCACGCCGACGGTGTTGCGGCACAGATGTCGCCGTCCGGCGCGGCAGTTGCGGCAGTAGCCGCAGGTGATGTGTCCTTCGCCGGAGACGCGGTCGCCGATCTTGAGGCCGCGGACCTCGGACCCGATTTCCACGATGCGGCCGGAGTACTCGTGCCCGACCGCCATGGGCACGGGAATGGTTTTCCGCGCCCATGCGTCCCAGTTGTAGATGTGCATGTCGGTGCCGCAGATCGCGGTCTTGCCGATCTCGATCAGCACGTCGTTGTGACCGACCTTGGGCTCCGGCACCTCATCGAGCCAGATTCCCGGGGCGGCTTCCTTCTTGACCAGAGCCTTCATCGAATGATCCTTTTCATGCGCTGCGCGCGGGACTTACCGGGTTCGCCGAGCCGCGACCCCCGTACATCGAGCGGTATGCTCATTTTATGACCCCCAGCTCTCTTCCGACCGCGGCAAATGCCTCGAGGGCTCGATCCAGCTGCTCGCGGGTGAGCGCCGCCGACATCTGCGTGCGGATGCGCGCCTGGCCCTTCGGCACGACCGGATAGGAAAAGCCGATCACGTAGACGCCGCGCTCGAGCAGGCGGTCCGCCATGCGTCCGGCCAACGCCGCATCGCCCAGCATCACCGGGATGATCGGATGCTCGCCGGGCTTCAGGTCGAAGCCGAGCTTCGTCAGCGCCGCGCGGAAGTAGCGCGCGTTCTCATGAACGTGGGTGCGCAGCTCCGGCGAGTGCTCGAGCAGGTCGATGACCCGCAGTCCCACCGCGGCCACGACCGGCGGGATGCTGTTGGAGAACAGATAGGGCCGCGAGCGCTGCCGCAGCCACTCGACGATCTCCCTGCGCGAAGCGATATAGCCGCCGCTGGCGCCCCCGAGCGCCTTGCCCAGCGTCCCGGTCAGAATGTCGATGCGGGAGGCCACTGCGCAATGCTCCGGTGTGCCGCGGCCGCCCGCGCCCATGAAGCCCGTGGCGTGCGAATCATCCACCATCACCAGGGCGTCATACCGGTCGGCCAGCTCGCAGATGGCCCGCAGGTTGGCGATGATGCCGTCCATGGAAAACACGCCATCGGTGGCGATCAGCCGCGTCCGCGCGCCGCCCGCCTGCTTGAGACACTCCTCGAGCTCCGCCATGTTGTTGTTGGCATAGCGGAACCGCTGAGCCTTGCAGAGGCGGATGCCGTCGATGATGCTGGCATGGTTCAGCGCGTCGGAGATGACCGCGTCACGCTCGTCCAGCAGCGTCTCGAAGAGTCCGCCGTTGGCATCGAAGCAGGAGGAGTAGAGGATGGCGTCCTCGGTCCCGAGGAAGCGGCTCAGCGCCTCCTCGAGCTGCTTGTGCACCGTCTGCGTTCCGCAGATGAATCGCACCGAGGCCATCCCGAACCCGAACCGGTCGATGGCGCGATGCGCCGCCTCGCGCACCGCCGGATGGTTCGCGAGGCCGAGATAGTTGTTGGCGCAAAGGTTGATGACCTCGCGCTCACCCGTGCGCACGGTGCCTCCCTGCGGCCCGGCGAGCACGCGCTCGCTCTTGTAGAGGCCCTGATCCCTGAGTCCTGCGATTTCCGAGCGCAGGCGCTCGAGAAGGTCTGGCATCATGCGGCGCGATTATACGCCGGGCGCCCGCCGGGCGCTTCTGTGACGCCGCTCGCGCGTATGTCAGCCATCGCCTCAGGACGGCGGGTGCCGAGATGGAAACGAGCGGCCCGGCATCTGAGTCGCGGACGGCGGTGCCCGCCATCCGGTGTCATGAGCAGCGGGCATCGCGCGGCGTCTGCCGCCGTCTCGTCCTCAATCGGGTTGCTCGAGGAGCAGCCTTCCACTTTCTTCCCGAACCGCGTAAGTCCTCAGCGGCTCATAGGCTGGCGGCGTCAG
>DASZYK010000164.1:0-3643 GCA_035545455.1 Steroidobacteraceae bacterium | reverse complement strand
GAGCATCGCCTGAGACGAGGACGATCCCGAGGGAGAAGCGGCATGAGCGAGACGATCACCATCCGGCCGGCCACCCGCGACGACGTCCCCCTCGTTCTGGAATTCATCCGCGAGCTCGCGCGCTACGAAAGGCTGGAGCACGAGGTCTGCGCCTCCGAGGCGGAGCTGACCGGGGCGCTGTTCGGAGAGCGGCGCTATGCCGAGGTGATCTTCGCCTGCTGCGGCGCCGAGCCCGTGGGCTTCGCGCTCTTCTTCCACAACTTCTCCACCTTCAAGGGCCGCCCGGGAATCTACCTGGAGGACCTGTTCGTCCGCCCCGAGGCGCGCGGCCGCGGCATCGGCAAGCGGCTGCTCGCCCATCTGGCGCGCATCGCCGTGGAGCGGCGCTGCGCCCGGCTCGAGTGGGCGGTGCTCGACTGGAACACACCCTCCATCGGCTTCTATCGCAGCCTCGGCGCGGTGCCGATGGACGAGTGGACGGTGTTTCGCCTGACCGGCGAGCCCCTCGCGCTACTGGCCGGAAATGCCGCTGGCGTTCGCTGACGGGGACTCCGCAGCCGGCGCGGGCGGCGGTCCTCCCGGCGGCGGCGCCATTCCCTTGGAGTAGACGACTCTTCCGTCCGGGCAGATGAGGATGGCGTCGTACTGGGGCATGCGGTCGATGAGCGCCAGAGTCTTCTGCGGGCCCAGTATGAACGCGGTTTTCGACATTCCGTCGGTCTGGGTGGCCGTGGGCGCGATGATCGAGGCGCTGCGCACCAGTTGCGCGGAGTGTCCGGTGAGCGGACTGAGGATGTGGTCGTAACGCACACCGTTCTGCACGAAGCCGCGGTAGTAATCCCCCGAGGTGGAGATGGCTTCGTTCGAGAGCGGAACGCGCGTCACCACCTTGTGCAGATCCCACGGGTCCATGATCGCGACCATCCACGGCCGCCCCCGATGATCGCCGAGCAGGCGGCTGTCTCCCCCCGCCGTCACGATCGCGTGCCTGATGCCCATCGCCTTCAGGATGTCGATGCTGCGGTCGACCGCATAGCCCTTGGCGATGCCCCCCAGCCCGATCGCCATGCCCGGACGGGCGAAGCGGATGCTGTGACGGCGGTCGTCGAGAATGAGATTGCGCCAGTTGACGGTCGGCAGAAGAGCCTCGATCTCGGCATCGGTCGGATGAATGTGGCGCCGGAAATGGTACAGCCGCCAGACGGACTCCACGGTGATGTCGAATGCCCCGTCGGTGATCCGCGAGTAATGCGTCGAAAGCCTGATCAGGTCATACAGCTCGGGGCTCACCACCACCGGATGCTGCGCCGCGTGCTCATTGATCCGTGAGAGCTGACTGTCGGGCTTGAAATCGCTCATCACATCATCGACGTGATGCATCTCCGCCATCACGGCGTCGATCGCGGCGTTGGCGTGCTGCGGGCTCGTGTCCCACAGCTCGACGTAGATCCGCGTATCCATGATCGCTTGCGTGCGGGAATACCACTCCGCATGCGCCTGCGAGGGCGCGGCGGCGAGACAGACGATGCAGCCGATGAGCGCCGCGAGCCTTCTCAGCGGCGCGCCTGCGCCCCGGCGAGTCCCGTCAGTATTGGTCATTTGCCCCCCGGGGCGTCAGGCCGGGAAGAAGTCGATCGGCTTGGTCGCGGTGGTGGGATCGACCTTTTCCGGCTGGAAGCGGAACAGCATCACGCGAGCGACGATCTCGCGCTCGAGCGCCGGATCGTGCAGGTCGCTCGAGACGACGCGGCACCGCGTCACCACGCCGCTCGCTGCGATGGTGAACTCTAGCACGAGCTTGCCCTGCAGCATCGGGTTCGTGCGCAGCGCCCGCTCGTAAAGAGCGTAGATCGCCCCCTTGTTGCGGTCGAAGACCATGGCGATCTCCTCCGCCGAGCGGGTCGCGGCTCCGCCGCGGCCCCTGGGCGAGGGCGAGCGCGCGTTGAGTCCCGACTGCAGGATGGAGGAAGTGACCTTGGTCGCATCCGGACCGTGGAGCGAGCCCGCGCCGCCGCCGAAGCCGCGGCTCATGGGCGCGGAGGTGATGCCGGCGCTGGCCTCGCCCGCCCGCGCGGTGATGAGCGAGCGCTCGGCGTGGGATCGCGCCCGCACCGCGCCGGTGAGGTTTCTCGTCTCGACGGGCGTGTCCGACATCTGCTGGCGCAGCGCCGCGAGCTGATCCTTGAACTTGTCGATCGAGCGCTCGGCGCGCTCGCGGGCGCGGTCGGCGCGCTCCGGCGCCGGCCTGACAGGCTCCTTCGCGGCCGGCCTGGGAGCTGGCTTGACCACCGGCTTGGGAGGCGCCGGCGGCTTCAGCTTCTCGATCATGATCCGCGCGAGCTGCGGCGGGATTTCGGTCTCCACCGCCGTCGGCTCGGGGGCCGGCAGCAGCGGGAAGAGCACGCCGAGAACCGCGACGATGACGAGCAGGACCCGCAGAATGCGGCGAAATCGCTGGTTGGACTCCGGGTCCCCGTCCCAGGCGAGCTCGTACAGTCGATGGTAGGCGGCAAGTGCCATGGCGCGGCTTCGGATTGCGGCTCTAGGTCGATCTCAGCTCACCGGCCGTGACCGGCTTTTCCTTCTCGAGGACGGCCAGCGCGATATGGCTGTAGTCGGCGCCGGTACAGGTCGACATCACTTTCTTCAGGACCTGGTACGGCAGGGTCTTGTCGGCCATGATCGTGAGCTCCCGATGCTTCGGGTCGGCGGATGACGCCGTCGCCCCCACGACCCGGGGGCTCTCGAGGGCGGATCTGAGGGAGGCGATCTCATCGCCCGTCTGCGCCAGAACCCCGGCAACCGTGGCCACGCGCTCACCCTGCACATAGATGTCGCTCTTCGTCACCATGACCACCACGGTCGGATGCGGCGCCTGCCTCGCGATCGACTCCGGCAGCGGGATGGACTTGCCGTTGTGGATGACCTCGACCTGAGTCGCATAGACCAGGAGGAAAGCCACCATGACCGTCAGAATGTCGATGAACGGGACCAGGTTGAGCTCCGCGTCGGCCCGATGGCGCAGGTGATGCTGCGCCATCCGGCGCGCCCGGTTGGACGTGCTCATCGTGTCACCTGCGCGAGTGGCGGCGCATCGCCGATGGAGATGTCGGGAAAGAGCTCCGCCTGCACGGTGCTGAGACCGTTGCTCGTCTCGAATACGCGCACGTGATCCATGACCTGCACCAGGGTGTCGTACGGCGTGTCGGGCTCGAGCAGGATGCTGGCCTGGGTCATGGCGGGGAACCGGGCCTTGACCTGCTCCAGGTACCGGGTGAGGCCCGCATAGTCATAACCCTGCGCGGTGTTCGGGAAGCTCGCGAGCGGTCCGCTGTTGCGGTCGGCGACCTGCAGCAGGTCCTTGCGCACCATGACTTCCAGGACGAGCCCCGGCGGCGGCTCGCGGAACTGCGACTGCGGCGCCGGCAGGTGCAGCTGCAGGATCACCGTATGGGAGAACACGGCCGTCATGAGCAGGAACGTGACCAGCACCGTGAAGATGTCGATCATCGACACGAGCATCAGCTCGCCGGGCTTGCGCTGGCGTCGCAGGAGCCTGCGCGCCTGATATGAGCGGCGCATCGGGGTGCCCTCGTCGGTCGCTGCGTGATTACGCGGGTCGGGGGCTTCAGGCCGCGGCCGC
>DASZYK010000163.1:0-2285 GCA_035545455.1 Steroidobacteraceae bacterium | reverse complement strand
TCCCGCCACCAGCGCGGCGATGAACAGGCCGAGGAAGCTGATCGCTCCCGTTCCCAGCAGCAGGTTCAGCGCCAGCCACGGCAGGTTGGCAACCGGGTAAAAGAGCAGCATCGCCGCCAGCGTTCCGGCCAGCGCCAGCGGCACGCCGCGCGTCAGCCAGTGCGCCGCGCCCTGCGCGAGCATCACCCATTCCAGCCCGAGCGGCAGCAGCGCATGTTGCTCCGTGACGCCCGCCGCCGCGTTGCGCTCGAAATAGGCCGGCAGCGTCAGCAGCCCGGCCAGCAGGATCGCCACATACACCACCCCGGCCGCGATGGGCCTCAGGAGCGGCAGCTCCGGGCTGATGCCGAGCGGGAAGAGCGTGGTGACGATGGCGAAGAAGGCGAGCGGCTGCACGAGCTGGCTGCGCTTGCGGAAGGCGAGCTTGAGATCGCGCGCGAGCACCAGGCGAGCGGCGGCGAGGGCCGGCACGGCGCCCGGTCCGCCACCCTGGGCATGAATTGCGAAGGCCTCGCGCCCGAGGCGCGGCTCGGAGTCCTGTCGGATCGCATCCGAGCTACTCAAGCGTCAGCTCCATCCGCCGCAGGCTGTTGGGGCTCGACACGGCGAGCTCGTGGTGCACCGCCGCGAGCGCGAGGCCTCCCGCCTGCACGTGCTCGTCGATGAGCGCGCCCACGAGCTGCTGGCCCTCGGCATCGAGGTTGGTGGTCGGCTCATCGAGCAGCCAGAGGGGCACCCGCATCAGCGTGAGTCCCGCGAGAGCCGCCCGGCGTTTCTGTCCTGCGGAAAGAGTCCGCACCGGACGGTCCGCCCAGTGTTCCCCGCCGACGCGCCCCAGCGCGCGGTCGAGCTCCTGCCTGTCGAGCCGGCGCCTGACGCCGACCCAGTAGTGGAGGTTCTCCCGCGCGGTGAGCTCCGCCTTCAGCGGCGGCTCGTGACCGAGGTAGGCGAGCTGCGCGTGGAAGGTGCGCAGGTCCTTGCGGATGTCCTCCCCGCACCAGCAGATCGCTCCTCCCTCCGGATAGGCGAGGCCACAGGCGGCGCGAAGCAGCGTCGTCTTGCCCGCGCCGTTCACCCCCGTGAGCTGCAGGCACTCCCCTCCCCTGACCTGAAACCCCACCCCGCGCAGCACGTGATGGTCGCCGCGCCAAAGGTGCACGTTCTCCCCCTCGAGACGGAAATCGGACATGAGCCCTGCAGGCCGCCAAAATTGGTAAGTGTCGCCAATTCAGAAGCTTATCACCAGCGGCACCCCGAGCCCGCCTGGCCGGCGCAACTTCGGTAGAATCGCCCCGCACCCTTGCCCGGGTGGCGAAATCGGTAGACGCAAGGGACTTGAGAGCTTGAGCACCCGGCGCGGAAACGCCCGGCGTGAATGGGGTCAAATTCGGTGAACCAGCAGCACGTCACGGTGGCTGCAATACCGAGCTAAGCCGCGAGCGGCGAGCACCGCCCGGAAAGTGTAGAGACTTGACGGCCCCCGCCTAAACCGCGCGATGCAAGCGCGTGGCAGGGTGAAGGTAAAGTCCAGACCACAAATGCGCGAGGCGGGCGATGTCGATCGCACGTGCGCAGCAGCGAAAGCTGTAGTTGGTAAGAAAATCCCTCGGGGGCAACCCCATGCCGGTTCGAGTCCGGCCCCGGGCACCAGGGTGGTTTCAAACTCCACCTTCCCTGCCCGTCCTCCAACATCCCAACATTGCACGGAAACACTGGGAATCGTAGTGTTTCCGAATCGACATCCGCCGACGCCCGTCTACCGCCATCCAGGGGCATGATAACACGCCTGAGGTGCGAAAAGTGGGGTAAGGCGGGTCGGTTCGAGTCCCGGTTACCCCAAAGGGCTGGTGGAGCGGCGCCAATGTTGTCGGATGCGAAGATTCGAAGCCTCAAGCCCAAGGAGAAGGCGTACAAGGTCTATGACGATCGCGGGCTGTATATGGTGGTCAACCCGAACGGGTCGCGGTGGTGGCGGTTCAAGTACAAGTATGACGGGAGGGAGCGCGGGATCTCGCTCGGCGTGTACCCGGATGTGACCCTGCAGCATGCGCGGGAGCAGCTGCAGGAGGCCCGGCAACTGCTGGCTCGAGGCATCGACCCGAGCGCGCAGCGGCGGACGGTGAAGATTGCCACTGCGGACACCTTCAAGGTGATAGCAGAGGAATGGCTGCAGATGCAGGCGGAACGGCTGGCGCCGATCACGATGACCAAGGCGCGGTGGATTTTGGGCTCGTTCGTTTACCCTCGCCTGGGGTCGCGGCCGGTCGCCGAGATCACGGCACCTG
>DASZYK010000162.1:0-5800 GCA_035545455.1 Steroidobacteraceae bacterium | reverse complement strand
GTGCCTCCGCGGCGGTCGATCCAGCCCCCGCAATAGCGCGGGCTGCCGGTGAGCCGTGTCGCCTCGCGGTCCGACAGCACGGCCACGTCGGCGCCGCGCCGCCGCCACTGCTCGGCGCGCCGCTGCAGCATCGGCAGGTGTGCCTCCGAGACGGCGAGCTGCATCCAGCCGGCGCGCACTGCGTCACACGCGATCGAGTGGCGCCTGATGAGATCGAAGACCAGATCCGGCGCCTCGGCCGAGCGCGCGGTGAGTTGCGAGCCGATCCGCTCACCATACCGGGCCGCCAGCAGGTCGGGGTCGTGCTTGAGGCCCGCGATCACCTGGCCGCCGTTGAGGCCCGAGCCGCCTTCGCCCAACTCCCGCGCCTCCAGCACCACGACGTCACATCCCGCCTCGGCGGCGTGCAACGCGGCCGAGAGGCCGGTATAGCCGGCGCCGACCACCGCCAGTTCGGCCCGCGTCCCGGCGCGCAGCCGCGGCAGCGGCTCCATCGGCGCGCAGGTCGCCGACCAGAGCGAGCCCGTCGCCGATGGGGTGGTCAAGGAAGGATCACCTCGAAGTATTGATTATCGATATCGTTTAATCGAGCCGCGAAACGAGCATAGGCCAGGCGCGAAGCGGCGTCAATGAGGCCGCCGCGGCGACTCAGGCCGAGTGGGAAGCGCGCTGGGCGAGATATTCCTGCACCGAGCGCAGGCCGAGCTCGTAGGCCGTGATGAGACTCTCCAGGTGCTCGCGGCTGTTGACCAGTCCCTGCGCCGCAATGACACCCGTCTCGCTGATGAGCACCGCGTAGGGAAGCTTCGCCACCTGAAACGCCCGCCCGACCTCGGGCGCATTCGCGAAGCGGCCGGGATCGATGCCGTGACGCCGTACCATTTCCAGCTGTTGATCCGCGTCGCCGTCCCCGATCAGGAGCAGGTCCAGACGCTCGCTCTGGGCGAAAGTCTTGACGGTGGGAAGCAGGGACTTGCAGATCGGGCACGTCGGCGACACGAAGAACAACAGCCGCAGCGGGCCCGCGGGCAACGGTCCGCCGATCTCCACCGTGCCGCCGGCGAGCGTGCGTACCGTGAGCCGCGGCGCGGATTCGCCCGTCTGCGGTCCACGCCCGAGCGCCAGCGCGCCGACGGGCGCGATCCGCTCGTGCAGCACGCCGACCTGCCGGGCGAGCGCCAGCACCGCGACCGCGAGCGCGATGACGGCGACCCACAGCATCGCTTGGGAGATGAGCAGCATCAGGCGAACCTCCGGCGGAGCTCCGCCGACGAATGGCGCAGCGAGAGCAGCTCGCCGAGCACCTGGTAGAGCGTGTAGGCGGCGAGACCCGCGCCCAGGCCGTCGATCCACTGCAGCGCGCTCGCGCCGCCAGGGCCGGCGGCGAGCAGCGGTGACAGGATGATCGCGAGCAGGAGATTGCGCGCCACCAGCGCCGCGCTCAGCCGCTGGCGCAGCCCTGACTGGAAGCAGCCGCAGTCGATCTCCCCGCGGCCGCGCGCGAGATTGATGCCCATCGCGAGCGCGAAGCCGCCGAGCAGCGCGATGGCGAGCGCCGCCCCCGCCGTCAGCCACGCGCCGCTGATCAGCGACAGCGCGGCGAGGCACTCCAGCCCGACGATGGTCCAGGCGGCGGGCGCGGCCAGCCGCTCGGGCAGCAGACGATAGTTGGCGACGACCCCCGCGAGCTCATGGCGGTGCTTGACCTTGCCGCCGACCGCCGCGGCGAACACCGAAGCGCCGAGCAGCCGGGCGGCGATGGCGATCGAGGGGTCGACCGTCATGGCTGGATCAGCCGATGCGGCGCAGCACGCCGCGCAACGACTCGATCATGTTGACGATCTCCTCCTCGCTCGAGATGAAGGGGGGCGCCATGGCAATCGTATCGGCAGTGAAGCGCAGCAGCAATCCCGACTCGACGCCGAGCTCGAAGGCTTCCCGCCCTCTCGCTCCGGGCTGCCCCGCGCGCGGCCGAAGCTCCACGGCCGCCGCGAGCCCGAAATTGCGGATGTCGATGACGTGCGGCTCTTCCCGCAGGGAGTGCACGGCCTCCTCGAGCACGTGCGCGAGCTGCGCCGCACGGCCGATCAGCCCCTCGCCCGCCAACACGTCGAGCGCGGCGAGACCCGCCGCGCACGCGATCGGGTGTCCGGAATACGTGTAGCCGTGCAGGTACTCGATGGCCCGCTCCGGGCCTCGCATCAACGCATCGTGGATGCGCTGGTCGACGATCGCGCCCCCGAGCGGTATCACCCCGTTGGTGGCGGCCTTGGCGAACACGATGATGTCGGGTGTGACACCGAGCCGCTGCGCGGCGAAGTTGGCGCCGACTCGGCCGAAGCCGGTAATGACCTCATCGAAGATCAGAAGGATGCCATGACGCGTGCAGATCTCGCGCAGGCGCTCGAGGTAGCCGACGGGCGGCACGATGACTCCGGTCGAGCCCTGCATCGGCTCGACGATGACCGCGGCGATGGTGGAAGCGTCGTGCAGCGCCACCAGCCGCTCCAGCGCATCGGCCAGGTGCGCGCCCCACTGCGGCTGCCCTCGGCTGAAAAGCATCTGCGTCGGGTCATGGGTATGCGGCAGATGATCGACGAAGGGGGCGCTCAGCGCGCCGAACACGCGGCGGTTGGCTGCGATGCCGCCGGCGGAGATGCCGCCGATCCCTACGCCGTGATAGGCCCGCTCGCGCCCGATGATGCGTACACGGCTCGCCTCGCCGCGCGCGTGATGATAGGCCAGCGCGATCTTCAGGCCGCTGTCCACGGCCTCGGAGCCGGAGTTGGTGAAGAATACCCGGTTGAGCCCGTCCGGCGCCCACTGCGCAATGCGCGCCGCGAGCTCGAATGCCTTGGGATGCCCCACCTGAAACGTGGGCGCGAAGTCGAGCTCGCCGACCTGTGCGCGTACGGCGGCGAGGATCTCGGGTCTGCCATGCCCGAGCGGCGTGCACCACAGGCCCGAGAGGCAGTCGAAGAGCCGCGCGCCGTCGGGCCGGATGAAATAGGCGCCCTGCGCTCCGGTGACGAGCGTCGGGTGCAGCTTGAAGTGCCGGTTGGCGGTGAACGGCATCCAGAAGGCGGAGAGGTCGGCAGGTGTGCTCATGGAGCCGAATATGAGCGGCGACCGGCCGGTCTCGGCGCTACACTCATGAAGATAGCTCGCCTGACTGTACTGGCGCCATCTACGATACGGCTCATATGAGCGCTCAGCCCGCCGATGCCTTCACCCGCGTTGGGACGATATCCGCCCATCTTCGCGGCCGGATTCTCGCCGGTCATTCGAGCCCGGGCGAGCGCCTCCCGTCAGTACGCGCACTGGCTCGCGCGCACGGCGTCAGCCCCTTCACGGCCGCGAGGGTCTACGAGCTCCTGGTCGCGGAGGGTCTCATCGAGGCGCGCCGCGGCTCCGGGTATTACGTGGCCCGGGACGCGGAAGCGTTCGGCGCCTCGAGCCTCGCGGCGCCCGAGCCGCTGGTCGACTCCATCTGGGCTCTGCGGCGTGACTATGACCGCCACGCCTTGCAGGTGGATGCGGGCTGCGGGTGGCTGCCGCCGGAGTGGCTGTTCGGAGAGGGCGTGCGCGCGGCGCTCACGCGGGTAGCCCGCCGGCCTGCCGTCTACGCGGGACGGTACGGCAGCGCGTACGGTCTGCGAGCCTTGCGCCGCCACCTCGCGCGCCAGCTCGCGCTGCGCGGGGTCGAATGCGCCGAGGATCAGATCGTCCTGACCCAAGGCGCGAGTCAGGCTCTGGAGCTTGCCATCCGTACGCTCGCGCGTCCGGGCGACGCCGTGCTGGTCGAGGATCCGGGCTATCCCTATGTGCTCGCCATGGTGCGCGCATGCGGCGCTCATCCCGTGGGCGTGCCGCGCCGGGATCATGGACCTGACGTGACCGCGCTCGATTCCCTCGCGCGGCAGACGGGCGCGCGGCTTTTCGTCACCAACACGACACAGCAGAATCCCACCGGCACGACGACCTCGCCGCAGGTCGCGCACGCGGTGCTGCGGGTAGCGGAGCGACACGATCTCACCGTCTGCGAGGATGACATCTTCGCGGAGCTTCCGGCCGATCCGGTCACTCCGCTGGCTTCCCTCGATCGCCTCGAGCGGGTGAGCTACATCGGCAGCTTTTCCAAGACCATCGCTCCGACCCTGCGTGTCGGCTATGTCGTGGCCCGTGCCGACCGCGCGGAGCGCATGGCGATGCAGAAGAACATGATGGCCCTCTCCTCCTCGGAGCTGATGGAGCACATCGTGCTCGCGATCCTGACCTCGGGACGATACCGCACCCACCTCGAGCGGCTGCGCTGCAACCTGGCTGACGCGCGGGCACGGCTCACCCGCCGGCTCCGCGGGCTCGGGATCGAGGTGGCGGCGCACGGCGGCGGAATGTTCGTATGGGCCAGGCTGCCGGCCGTTGACCCGGCGGTGATCCGGCGGCGCGCCCGGTCAGAAGGCATCCTGCTCGCCCCCGGGGAGATCTTCCGGCCGGACGGTCAGCCGACCGGCCACTTCCGATTCAATGTCGCCTACGCGGATGACGAGCGGCTCTATGCCTTCCTGAAGACGCTGGATCGCTGAGAGCCAGGCATACGTCCGGGAACGGTCACTCCTTTCGGTGCTGACAGGACCTCAGCCGCTCTTCGGAAACTGCGCCATGTCCACGAACACCGATTCCCAGACGTGTCCGTCGGCATCCTCGAAGCTGCGGCCGTACATGAATCCGTGATCCTGCCTCGGATTGACGTCGGCCTTGCCGCCGTTGGCGCCCGCGGCATCCTGTGCTCGAGTCGAGCGCGGTCACTTCCAGGTCGGGGTCTGACGCCGAAGATCCTGCTCCAGCGCTTTGGCTTCCTCGGTCATGTTGCCGGCGAAGTCCTCCAGCTCGAACATCGGTCGAATCTCGATGTCGGAATCGGTGAGCATGGGATTGGGACAGCGCTTGACCCATTCGACGGCTTCCTCGATGGAGCGAACCTGCCATATCCAGAAGCCGGCGACCAGCTCCTTCGTCTCTGCGAAGGGTCCGTCCGTCACCAGGCGCTCCCGGCCCGAGAAGCGCACCCGCTTCCCGTGGCGGCTGGGCTTCAGTCCCTCCCCCGCCAGCAGGATGCCGGCCTTCGCGAGTGACTCGTTGAACAGTGTCATCGCCGTCAACAGCTCGGTGGTCGGCATCACCCCTGCCTCGCTGTCCTCTGTTGCCTTGACCAGGACCATGACTTTCACGGGTTGGCTCCTTACTGCGGATGTGACGGAATCCGAGGCTGGCCCCGCAATGGCGGCGGCAGCCTCTGATCCCTGGTCGAACGAGGAGCGGGTGAATCGACATTGCGCCATACCTCATTGCGCGTCGCGCGCCGCCGATCCGCGCCCTCCGGCGATGCTCCGCGATGAGCCGCCGCCCCCGCAAGACCCGGGGGCGACCGCATGCGTCGACCAGGCGATCGGCTGCGTCCTGGCCCTGGTGAACCGGTCAGGCTGCGCGCAGCCCAGCGGTCCCCGGCGCACGAGCGGCTTGCCGGCTCTGCATCAGCGCCGCGGCGTGCAGCATGAGGAAGAACGGCACGAGGAAGGCCGGTACCAGCACCAGCGGCAGTGTCGCCATGTGAGCCGTGCTGATCTCATCGGGACGGCCGGTGCTCAGCATGGCGCTCACCGTCCCTATGCTGAGCGCGATCACCAGATCGAGCATGCCGAGCAGGTTCCAGCGGGTGAATGTCGGGCTGCCGGCGAAGCCGGGCCGGCGGATGAGGGCGAAAGCGATTCCCGGCGCGGTAAAGCCGATGGCCATGTCC
>DASZYK010000161.1:0-4125 GCA_035545455.1 Steroidobacteraceae bacterium | reverse complement strand
GCACAACATCAAGGGGCTGAACGTCGCCGATTTCGATCGCGCGGTGTACGCGGCTTTGACGCCGGGCGGAATCTTTCTCGTCCTGGATCACGTGGCGCCCGCCGGCTCCGGGTTCAGCGACACCTCCACGCTGCACCGCATCGATCCCGAGGCGGTGAAGAAGGAGGTGATGTCCGCGGGCTTCCAGTTCGTGGGCCAGAGCGACGTGCTGCGCAATCCCGAAGACTCGCACACGAAGACGGTCTTCGATCCCTCGGTCCGCGGCCGGACGGATCAGTTCATATTCAAGTTCCGCAGGCCGGAATAAGGGCGTCACCGTATCCGCGCGAAGCGCAGCCCCCGTGTCGCGCTCCGGCGCGCGCGGGGGTGAAGATCGCAGGTCCCGTGGGCAGCGATGCGCCGCGGACCACGCTCTCGTCCGGCATCGGCCCTCCGACAGATCGGCTCAGCCTTGCAGGTGCGGCGCGCGGCGCCGCAGCGCCGCCATGAAACCAGCTTTGTCGGCGGGGGAGATCAGGAGCGCCCTCCCGTCCCGGCAGGTGACTTGCAGCCGGTCCAGGGAGAGCGCGGGACCGGAGCGCACGCTGCTCGACTCACGGACATCGGTCACATCGGCGAGCGGAATGCTCCAGGTGAAGGGCCCGCAACGGGTCAAGAGCCGGTCGCCCTCCAGCTCGTAGTAGGTCGCCAGGAAGATCCAGCAGACGATGACGGCGACCAGGGCCACGATGCCCGCCGGTATCCACATCAGCCGGCCGCCGCCGCGAGGACCGGTCAGGAGCGCCAGCAGCGCGACGCAGGGCATCGCCAGCGCGATCCATTTGAACCTGCCGTCGACCTTCGAGCGGAATAGGGCACGCATGGCCGGAGTCTACCCGCCGCGATCAATGCTGCTTCTGCCGCACCTTCATGTTGGAGACGTGGCGGGAAGACAGCCAGTAGGACCCAAGGTGCTTCTCGATGGTCACCTCGTCGCCCACCTGCAGGCTGAGATCGCCGGATGCGCGCCCCGTCTGCTGCCACACCTGTCCGTTGTCGAGGTGCAGGATCATGGCGTCCGGCCAGCGTTCCAGGCTGGCCACGCGGGCGGTGACCGGCGAGGACGCTCCGCCGGTAAAGATTCGCCACATCGAGTGGCGAGGCGCGGGAGCCGCTTGGGCCGCGGGTTTGGACGCGGGTGAGGCCGGCGCCGGCTGTACGGCATCCTGCACCGCCGCGGTGCTCGGGGCGGTGGCGGGTTCGGCGGGCTTCGGCTCGGCTGCGGGCGGCGCCGCTTTCGCCGCTGCGGGTGCCGACAGGAGGCGCGCCATTTCCCTGTCGTAGCAGTCGAGCCGCCGGCCGGCATCGGAATCAGCCGCACAGGCGCGAAGACCCGCGGGAACGCTCTGCGCCGATCCGACCCCCGGAAGTGCCAGCAGCGGCAGCACGGAAACTGCCGACAACATCATCCGGCGCGCTCGCGCCATGGCGCGTGTGGGTAGCAGCTCAGGCATCGGTACTCTCCGGTCGCCTCGCCTCGCGGGTTGCGGTTCCGACAGTGTACCCCGGCCCTCCGTCGACTCGCACGCAGCGCTCGAGCGAACCTGTCCGCGGGCGGATCCGTGCGAGCTCCGGGAATTGCGACCTCACCCTAGTGCGTCTGCGCGATCGCGGAGCCGTTCTTCGCCGGCGCGCTGGCGGTGATTCCCACCTTCGGCACTCCGAACTGGCCCTGCAGCTGCGCCAGCCTGGCGAGATCGATCGCGCCGACGATGTTGACGATGGTCAGCTGGCGTGGCTCCGCGGCGATGATCGCCAGACCGTCGGTATGATCGCCACTGCGCCGGAGGTATATGTCGACATCGCTCCCCTGCTTCAGGTCGTGCGTCGATACGACCGCCTGCCAGCCCGGCGCGAGGAGCTGCGCCTGCACCGCTTTGACGTCGGCCTTCGAGTATTCCCCGGGCCGATCGAACGTATAGCTGCGCACGTAGATTCCCCTGACGCCCTTGATGAGGTCATTGACGTCGGCCTTGTCGCCGCCGCTGCCGATCGCGCCGCCGGCGAGATGAAGGAGCGACGGGTCGAGCGAGATGTCGACGGACTGGGTCGCCTTCTTCGACAGGGCGGAGAAGTCGGGCAGCTGCAGCCGCCCGGGATCCGCGGCAGCGGCCAGCGCGGGCAGCGCAAGCAGTGCGCAGCTCAGAATGACGGATCGAAGTCGCATGGTCGTCTCCAGGGAGGGCTGTCGGGCATGATCGTGGTCCGCTCTTCGGTTCAGGAGTCGGGACTCTCCTCGCGGGCGATGGCCGCACGCACGATATTGACGTTGTCGCTGGCGATGCTGAGCGCCTGCAGGAGCTCAGCGCGAGCCTGATTCGCACGCGCGGCATCCAGGGCGTGCCGCCGCACTTGCACGAGACCGATGCCGGCGATGACGCAGGCGGCCAGCGCGGCGGGCAGCCAGCGGGAGCGGAATGCGCCAAGCCGCAAGGGACCGAGCCGAGCCGCCGGCGTCGACGGCATGTCGCTCGAGACGAGGCGCGGCACGATTCGCGCGGAGAAGTCCTCGCCCGGATGCTGCGGTCTCAGGGCGCGGCGCAGTGCCTGCTCGAATTCATCCGTCATGACGGGTTCCCCGCGGAGATAGGCTCCCGCAGCTCATCGCAGCCGCTGCGCAACAGCGCGAGCGATCGCTTCAAATGACTCTTCACCGTGTTGAGGGGCATGCCCAGAACGTGCGCGATCTCGGGAGGGTCGAGGTCCTCCTGATACCGCAGCAAGATTACCGCGCGCGGCAACGGGGACAGCTGCAGGACCCGGTCGCGCAAATGCCGCTCGAGCAGCGGATCCCGACTCGAGTCGGGCTGCGCCAGCTCCTCGGCGCCATCCAGAGGCAACGGGACATGCGATGGCCGGCGCCTGAGCCGATCGATCGCCCGATGGCAGACGGTCCGCCGCAGCCAGAAGAGGAGATGGGCTGCCGAGGCGATCTTGCCGAGGTGGCGGTACAGGGAGACGAACACATCCTGCGCGAGCTCTTCGGCATCCTCGGGCACTTTGAGCATGCGCAGCGCCAGCGAGTAGACGCTGTCCTGATGGGCGCGGATCAGTTCCCGGAACGCGGCGAGCTCGCCCCGCCGTGCACGAGCCAGCGCGCTCTCGAGCAGGCCCGGCCCGGCCGCCCCGTCGCCCGCCGGGGCGGAGGGGTCGGACAGGTTTCCGGCGGCCGCGGGCAGGCTGACGGGATTGCCTTCCATATACCCCCTATATACGAGCTTCGGGGCCTTCCCGGGGGCAGCGGCCGGCCTGAATAGGCGCTCAGGAGGGCTTGCGAAGCCAGAAGAGTCCCGTGCGGATCGTGAAGGAGCCGTCCGCCTCGATTTGCAATGCATCCCGAACTTCGCGCGGCGCGCCGTCCTGCAGCGAGCGGATGACCGCGACCCGATCGGCGGGCGTACGCATGCGCTCGACCCAGGAGGCGAACTCCAGGCGCGTCGGCCACCCGGCTTGCTCGAGCTCGACGAGCCCGCTCGACTGCAGCAGGAAGCGCCATTCCCGGCAGGAGCGGTTGCGCACGTGCGAGGGGTCGCGGAGCAGCTCGATGCTCTGCATGAAGGTGTCGACCAGAGGGTCCTCGTGACCGAGGGTATCGATGACGAGGACGTGCCCGTCGGGCACCAGCACACGGACGCTCTCACGCAGGGCATCCTCGAGCCGGGTCCAGTGGTGGGTGCTGTAGCGGGTGCATACGAGTTGCACGCTGGAATCGGCGAAGGGGAGCGACTCGGCGTTCCCCTGCCGGGTCTCGATCTGGCTCAGACCCCTGGCTGCGGCGGTCTTCGCCACTTCGGCGAGCATGGCCGGCGACGGATCGACGGCAGTGACGTGCCCGACGTGCGGCGCCAGCGCGAAACTGAGATGTCCGGCACCGCACCCGATGTCGAGCGCCCGCGCGGCGCGCGGGATTCCTGCCACCAGGATCTTCGCGCGCTCGAGATCGGGGCCGGCGGCATGCACCGCGCTGGTCGAGTAGGCGTGGGCGCGCGGATCGAACTGGCTTTGAACCGTCTGCTCGTGGGTGCGCATGGGCGTTCTCGGTGACCGGATGGGATAACCCTAGCTGCCGACGATATCCTGGTACAA
>DASZYK010000160.1:0-1740 GCA_035545455.1 Steroidobacteraceae bacterium | reverse complement strand
TGAGTTGAAAGAGCAGGATGGCGTCACGACAGTGCGCGTCACGCACTCCGGATTGACGACTGAACGGGCCCGCATGCAGCATCGAGGCTGGCCGGACATACTCGCGCGGCTTCGAGCACATGTTGCAGGGCGCGATTGAATATCGGGCATGTACGAGGCGGCACGCGACGCGTACCGCCTCCCCCACGGTCGAGTATCATCCATGGCGGCGCGGCACACACCGGAGGCTCCTCGAGGCGCTGCGGTTCACCGGGCCGAGCGGAATGCAACTCACTCCGGAGCGGTAAGCAATGAAATCGCAGATCAAAGGCACCACCATGCCCGTGCTCGAGATCGGCCTCGAGCCGAACGACCGTATCGTCGCCGAGCCGGGGGAGTTCTCCTGGATGACTCAGGGCGTGCAGATGCGCACGACGGCCTATACCGCCGGAGCGCGCGGCCTCTGGGGCGCCATCGGGCGGGCGCTATCCGGAGGCGGCCTCTTCATGACGGAGTACTCGGCGCCCGCGGGCCGGGGAGTCGTCGCTTTCGCCGCGAAGGTCCCGGGCGCGATCCTGCAGGTCGATGTGCCGCCCGGACACTCGTATCTCATCCATCGTCATGGCTTTCTCTGCGGCACGGAGGGTCTGCAGCTCGCGACCGGATTTCAGCGCTCGCTCGGCGCGGGTATCTTCGGTGGCGACGGGTTTCTGCTGCAGCGCCTCACCGGCCCTTGCACCGCGTGGGTGGAGCTCGGCGGAGAGGTCGTGACCTACGACCTCGCTCCCGGTGAGACACTGCAGGTGCATCCGGGCCACATCGGCATGTTTCAGGACAGCGTCAATTTCGACATCGCCTTCATGCGCGGCTTCGCCAACGCGATCTTCGGCGGCGACGGACTGTTCGTGGCGCGGCTGACCGGGCCCGGCAAGGTCTGGCTGCAGACGCTGACGGTGCCCAATCTCGCGCACGCCCTCGCGCCCTATCTGGGCGGCCGCGGGGCGCAGAACATCGAGAGCGGCGCCGCCGGCGGGATCGCCGGCGCGGTGCTGCGCGACATGTTCGGCGGCAACCGCTGAGGGGCGCGGCGCTGGGGCAGGCGCGAGTCTCTCGGGAGGAGTGCTCAGGACGCGGTCATTGCTCGAGTGTCACCGTCCAGCTCACCGACGCCTCGGCGATGAGCGAGGAGCGAACACTGCAGTATTTGGTGACCGAGAGCTCGACGGCCCGCGTGGCCTTCTCGGCTGTGGTCCCCGGCGCCGCGATGCGGAAGTGCAGGGTGGCCGAGACCAGGCGGCGCGGCGTCGCATCGAGGCGATGCGCCTCGACGCGCACCTTGAGCGCCCGAACCGGCGTGCGCTGCTTCTCGAGGATGGTGACAACGTCCACCGAGGCGCACGTCGCAATCGCCGCCAGCAGCATGTCGAACGGGCCGGGCGCAGCTCGCGCATCGCCATCGATGCGGACTTTCGGCCCCTCGGGCCGGCCGGCATCGAAGCTCAGACCGCCGACCCATTCCACGTCGATCGGCGCGTGAGTGATGGTTGCCGCGGGCGGATCGCTCATTGGCCACTCCTGATGAGGTGGCGAATTATAGGCGGTTCGAAGCGCTCCGGGATTTTGCGGCTGTCGAGCGAGGCCCGCGGCAGCTTGCGGTCTGAGAAGACGGTACCAGTCCGCCCGACTGAAGCCCGGTAGAGTGGGGCAGATGAGGGAGCGCATCCGCCGCCTGTCCTGGAAAGTCGAGCTCGCGATCGTGCT
>DASZYK010000159.1:0-1885 GCA_035545455.1 Steroidobacteraceae bacterium | reverse complement strand
GTTACGAGTATGAGGTGATCAACGCCAGCGTGAGCGGCGAGACCACTACCGGCGGCCTCGCCCGCCTCGACGAGGATGGCCGGGCCCTGGTTCGGGCACAGCGGGTGGGCTTCGTCTTCCAGTCGTTTCACCTCATCCCATCGCTCACCGCCCTCGAGAACGTGATGCTGCCCCTGGAGCTGGCCGGACACGCGCAGGCGCGCCGCGCGGGACTCGAGGCGCTGCGCCAGGTGGGGCTCGAGGAGCGTGCGCGCCACTACCCCCGCCAGCTCTCGGGCGGCGAGCAGCAACGCGTCGCGCTCGCGCGGGCTTTCGTGACCCGGCCGGCGGTGCTCTTCGCGGACGAGCCGACAGGCAATCTCGACGCGGCGACGGGCGAGAGGATCGGACAGCTGCTGTTCGAGCTCAATGCCCAGTCCCGCACGACCCTGGTGCTGGTGACCCACGATCGGGAGCTCGCGACGCGTTGCGAGCGGATCGTGCACATGGAAGCCGGCGGGCTGAGGTAACCGGAATGCGTGCGGCCGTGCTCTCGATGCGCATGCTCTCCCGCGAATGGCGCTCCGGAGAGCTGGGCGTGATGCTCTTCGCGCTCGCCGTTGCCGTGGCGGCGCTGACGGGCGTCGGCTTCCTCGTGAGCCGGATCAGTGCGGCGGTTGCCATGCAGGCCAGCCAGGTCCTGGCCGCCGATCTTCGGTTGGAATCGCCGCGGCCCATCGACGAGGCGGAGACGAGATCGGCCCGTCAGCACGGTCTGCGTACAGCGCTGGGCACGAGCCTTCTCAGCGTGGTGTTCCTGGGAGACCAGAGTCAGCTCACTGACATCGATGCAGTGACGCCCGGCTACCCGTTGCGCGGGACGGTGATGGTGGCGGACCAGCCCTTCGGGCCGGGCCGCGCGGCCTCCGGAATCCCCCCGTCCGGGGAAGTGTGGCCCGACTCGCGGTTGCTCGCCGCCCTCGGGGGGCATGTCGGCTCGAGGCTCAGCATCGGCGCGGCCGAGTTTCGTGTCGGACGGGTGCTCATCTCCCGCCCCGATCAGGGCGGCACGTTCACCGGTCTCGTCCCGAATCTTCTCATGAACGCCGCCGACCTATCCCGGACGCAACTCATCCAGCCGGGCAGCCGGGTGAGCTATTCGGCTCTCTTCTCCGGCAGCCCCGGGCAAGTCGCGGCTTTCAAACGGTGGCTCGCGGCTCACGCGCGCCCGCAGGAGCGGCTGCGCGACATCTCGAGCACCAGTCCGCAAATCAAGAGCGCGGTCGATCGCTCCGGAAGATACCTCAGCCTCGCAAGCCTCGTCGCCGTGCTCCTCTGCGCGACGGCCGTGGCGATGTCGGCACGGCGTTATGTCGGCCGGCACCTGGATTCGGTGGCGCTGCTGAAGACATTGGGCGCGACCCGGGGGTTCACCGTCCGGCTGGCCATGCTGCAACTGCTCGCCGTCGCCGTGGCCGCGGCGGTGATCGGGTCGGCGATCGGCTACGCGGCGCAGGCCTGGCTCGTTCACGCGCTGCGCGGACTCCTCGCCAGCAGGGCGCTGCCGCCGGCGAGTCTCGTACCGGTGGCGATGGGATTCCTGACGGCCGTTGCGCTGCTTGCCGGGTTTGCCCTGCCGCCGTTGCTGCAGCTCTCCCGAGTACCCGCGATCCGGGTCCTGAGACGTGACATCGGGCCGCCGCGCCCGGTGGTGCTGCTCGCCTTCGGGCCGGCGGCCGCGATCGTCGTGCTGCTCGTCTACTGGGTGGTGCTCGACTGGAAGCTCTTCCTCGGCTTCACCGCGGGACTTGCGGCCTTCATCGCGCTGCTCGTCGTGACCGGCGCGCTCCTTGTCGCGGCCGCCGGCCGGCTGCGCTCTGGTGCCGGTGTT
This sequence comes from Steroidobacteraceae bacterium, assembly GCA_035545455.1. Lineage (GTDB taxonomy): Bacteria > Pseudomonadota > Gammaproteobacteria > Steroidobacterales > Steroidobacteraceae > 13-2-20CM-66-19. Next base: position 15 of record DASZYK010000159.1, on the reverse strand, counting down.
TCGTGGCGCTACGGC
>DASZYK010000158.1:0-5605 GCA_035545455.1 Steroidobacteraceae bacterium | reverse complement strand
CGGGTCCTGCAGCGCGAGCTCCCTTGCCTGCCGCTCGGCGGTCATGCGGCGCCGAACTTCCCTCTTCTGCTCGATCAGCCGGCGCACGGAATACGCGAACATGCCTACGGTGGCGAGAACGGCCAGGAAAAGGCTCTCATCGAAGTCGATGGTCTTTTGCCGGACCGACAGTGACGCTTGCACGGCGAACAAATCAACCTCGTAGCAGACGAAGGCGACCACGAGCAGTCCGAGCACGATGATGCCGATGTCGAGTGACTGCCTTTTATTGCGGTGGATCATCCGAGCGATTCTGGAGAGCATGGGAACGGTTCGGGGAGTCGGTCTCAGCGGCAGCGCACCGGATAGCGCGAGCTTGGACGGAGCCGGCGCCGCCGACTGTGCCAACCATCACGATTTGATGGCCAACCGTAGTGACAGGCGATCCGCTCCGGTTGGTGCCCCAGACGAAGCCGGGAGATTTGCCGAGATCGAGGTCCGCCTTGCGGAAATACGCTGAGCAGTATCTGCCGCCGGCTTCAGACCCCCGGCCGGTGTTCCACTTTGGGGAGCGGCGCTATCAGATCCTGCAGCGGCACGAGGTGGAATGCGGATAGCCTTGCGTGAGGCTGCATCGCAGCTTGCGAAGCGCCTCCAGCTGATCGGAAGCTGCGTCGACATTATGTCTCGCAATTAACGTGTCGTCGTACTGGCGGATCGCCGCCCTGGCGATCGGCTTCCGGGCAGGATCGAGTTCGTGAGGCGCTCCTCTCTGTCAGTTCGGGGCTGTCCAGCTGTCGGCTGCAGATGCTCCTCTATGTTCAGGTTGGGGCGATCCAGCTGTCGGCTACTCGGAGGGCGCGGGCTTCGCTCTCGAGTTTGAGCAGGTGGGCGAGGAGGGAGCGTTGGGCGAGGGCGTGGAGGTGGGTGGGGACGTCGTCGTAGACGGTTTGGAGCAGGGTGGGGAGGTCGGCGGGATGCTGGCGGGGGAGTGCGGATAACACCTTGGCTTCGCGGCGGAGGCGGTGTTGGATGAGGGAGTGGATGGCCTCCGGCGGGTTGGGGATCAGGGTGCCGTGGCCGGGGGCGAGGTAATGCAGATCCTCGTGCAGGAGAGCTTCGAGAGAGCGGATATACGCGCCCATGTCGCCGTCGGGCGGGTCGATCACCACGGTCGAGCCTTGAATGATGTGATCGCCCGTGAAGAGGATGCGCTCCTCTTCGAGGAGGAAGCAGAGATGGTTGCTGGCGTGGCCGGGGGTGTGGATCACGCGCAGGGTCGTCGAGTCGCCGATCGCGACCCGGTCGTTGTCCTGAAGCTCCCTGTCGGGTCGAAAGGTCTCATCCTGCCAGTGTCGGTGGCTCGTCACGCGTCCGGCGACCGGCGCGGACGTTGCGGATCTCAGGGGCGCGGCGCCCGGTGAGTGATCCTCGTGCGTGTGCGTCACCAGGATGTGCCGGATGTTGCCGGCGGCCGCGGTGAGCAGCGCCTGAATGTGCCGGGCGTCGGCAGGACCGGGGTCGATCACCGCCCATCCGCGGCGAAGGCCGACCAGATAGGTGTTGGTGCCGGGGCCGGTCATGGGGCCGGCATTCGGTGCGGTGAGCCGCCAGACTCTCTCGGTGAGGCGAACGACGTTGCCGCGCTGGATCGCGGCGCCCGGCTGGGGATCGGGGATGTCGGCCGGCGCTCGGGTCATACCGGGGAGGTTAGCACGGTGGCGGGTCAGAAAATGCCGAGGCTGAGGCCCGCGGCCAGGGTCGCGCCGAGCTCCTCGCAACGTGCCAGGTCGGCGGCGCCGATTTGCTTCGGCGCGAGAATGGTTGCCGGTGTCTGCGCGTGAGTGCAGACGATGAGCGGCGGCGCGACGGCGCGCAGCCGCCATCCGGTGGCGATGCGCTCCATCTGGCGGGCGGCGTTGGTGCCGTCGCTGCCGGCGCAGACGAGGATCGCATAGGGGCGGCCCTGGATGCGATCGAGAGCCGCGTAATAGGTCCGGTCGAAGAAATCCTTCATGAGGCCGGACATGGCCGCGAGGTTCTCGGGGGAGGCGAAGAGGTAACCATCGGCATCGAGCAGCGCCTGCGCTCCGGCCGCCGAAGCCGTCTCCAGCCGCACCGCAACATCCGGCTCTCGACGGGCCCCCTCGGCAGCCGCCCGCGCCATCTGCAGCGTGCCGCCGGTGACGGAATGATGGACGATCAGAACTGACTTCATCGCTTCTCCGGCGCGCAGACTCCGGCCGTCAGGCCGCAGAGGAAGCACCGCCGTTTCCCGGCTGGATGGCGCTTGCGGCATGATGCACGGAAATCGCGTGCCCGAGCGCCCTGCCGCCCGGATGTCCCGGCTGGATGATCGAGTTTCGGGGCGCCCCGTGTCGCCGGCAATGCCGACGAGGAATAGCCGCGGCCGAGCCGCCGGCGCTCAGCCGGCGGCCTGGGCGCGCGCTCCGCGGGCGACCGTCTCCGCCTCGCCGAGAGCCGGATAGTCCGTATAGCCTGTTGCTCCGCCGCGGTAGAAGGTATCGGAATTGGGCGTGTTGAGCACTGCTCCGCTGAGGAACCGCGCCGGCAGGTCGGGGTTGGCGATGAAGAGCTTGCCGAAGGCCACCGCATCCGCTTCGCCGGCATCGAGAGCCTGTTGGGCGCTATCCCGCGTGAACTGCTCGTTGGCGATGTAGACGCCCCCGAACGCGGCCCGCAGCTGCGGACCGATGCGGTCCGGGCCCACGTGCTCACGCGCGCAGATGAAGGCGATGCGCCGACGCGCCAGCTCACGCGCGACGTACCCGAACGTCGCCGCCCGATCGGAATCCCCCATCGAGTGCGAGTCGCCGCGAGGAGCGAGGTGCACTCCGACACGGCCAGGCCCCCACACGGATACCGCGGCGTCCGTGGCCTCGAGCAGCAGCCGCGCGCGGTTCTCGACCGGACCGCCGTAATCGTCATCACGGCGGTTGGTGCTGTCCTGCAGAAACTGGTCGAGGAGGTAGCCGTTGGCCCCGTGCAGCTCGACGCCATCGAAATCTGCAAGCTCGGCGTTCTGCGCACCACGCGCGAATGCGGCCACGATCTCGGGAATCTCCTCGCGCGCGAGCGCTCTCGGCGCCACGAAAGGGGTCGCCGGGCGCACCAGGCTGACGTTGCCGGCGGGTGCGAGCGCGCTCGGGGCTACGGGGAGCTTTCCATCTAGGAAGAGCGGGTGCGAGACCCTGCCCACGTGCCACAGTTGCAGAAAGATCCGGCCGCCGGCGCCGTGGACCGCTCGGGTGACCTGCTTCCAGCCCGCCACCTGCTCGGGCGACCAGATGCCCGGCGTGTCCGCGTATCCAATGCCCATCGGCGTCACCACGGTGGCCTCGGTGAGGATGAGACCGGCGGACGCGCGCTGGGCGTAGTACTGCGCCATGAGCGCATTGGGTATGCGGCTCGCGCCCGCGCGGCTGCGGGTGAGAGGCGCCATGAGGATGCGATTCGGCAGCAGCAGCTCGCCTACCTTGAGCGGATCGAAGAGCGAGGGCATCGGCGGCTCCAGGGTCGTTAAAGTTCCAAAATATTGAACTACGGAATATCGGAACCGGCAATCCCTCTGAGGTATGATGCCTCGATGAGCCGTCCGCTCGCCCATCCCGATGCGGCCGCCGTCACGCTGGCGGGCCTTCTCTTCGCGCTCGCCGATCCGGTGCGGCTCGCGATCGTGCGCGAGCTGCTGAAGAGCCAGGCCGGGCTCAATTGCACGGAGACGACGGCGCGTACCGGGCTCTCGATGCCGAAGTCGACCTGCTCCCAGCACTACCGCATCCTGCGCGAGAGCGGGCTCATCGAGAGCGAGCGACGCGGCACCGAGCTCGTGAGCCGCGTGCGCACACAGCTCCTCGCGGAGCGGTTTCCGGGACTCCTCGACTCGGTGCTCCAGGCCTTCGAGCGGGAGAGCCGGGCCGCCGCGAGACGGCGCGTTAGCCGAGCTTCAGCAGCTGGCTGATCAGCGCGTCGGCCTTGATCTCCTCGCCGCTCAAGGCCATGGCGAGCAGCTCGCCTCCCAGCTGCGGCAAGGTCAGCAGCACATCCGGGCGGGTGCGCGCCACGCGGCCGGTGTTGCGGGTGTCGCTGACCGCTGCGACCGTGCGCACATTCGGATTCAACTCCCTGGCGGCCAGGATGACGAAGGCGTTGTAGGAGTCGTCCTCGCTGAGCGCCAGTACGGCGCGCGCCTCTGTGATGTGGATGCCGCGCAGCGTCTCCGTATCGCTGCCGTCCCCGACGATGAAATCTTCGGGCTGATCAGCGTCTGGATCCGGCTTTTCCGAGAGAACCACGGTGGTCTGCAGTCCCCGCGCGGCCAGAGCCCGGGCCGCGTCCTGGGCGAGCGGGCCGTCGCCCACCACGATGACATGAGACGCGCGTTTCATCTTTCTCCTCCTCGGCTGCAGCAGGTTCATCATCCGCTTGTCGATCAACGGGGCGACGATGGCCGGAAGGGAAGTGGCGAACACGGCGAGGCCGAGCACGACCAGCGAGACCGTGAAGAGACGCGCGTCAGCCGTGCGGGGGATGATGTCCCCATAGCCGACCGTCGCCATGGTGATCACGGTGAAATAGACGGCATCGACGAAGTTGGTGATCTTGGGATTGAAGCCGCTGCCGAGCACGTAGGAGCCGAGCACGCCGTAGCCCAGCGTCACCAGCACCCCGGTGAGCGCGAAGAGCGTCGCGGTGGTGAGGCTCACGCGGGTGAAGCTGCTGCGGGAGGCGAGAAGCAGCAGCGCCACGAGCACGCTGAAGATCTCGAGCGGGCGCGAGGCGGTCGAGAGCGGGGAGAGCTCGAGAGCGACGGTGGCGAGCGCGAGCAGGAAGGCGATCAACCACGCGAGCCGGGAGCGCCAGAGCAGGCCGATGCCGACGAGGACGAGAAGCCCCCCGATGGCTTCCTGCGGTGCGCCGCGGATCTCGGGAATGCCGAGGCCGCCCGCCAGCGACACGATGGAGTGGCCGCCGCTCGCCAGCAGGCGCTTGAGGGACCCTGAAGTCAGCAGGATCTGCAGCAATCCCGTCGCGCCCACGAGGATCGCGAGCGGCACGTGCGGGAACCACGCGCTGGCATGCAGAAGCCGCGACGCACGATTGCGCGCCATCTGCAGCGACGCCGGAAATGCGGCTGGCAGGCGCGCTGCGCGGGTTATCGAGGCGAGGCGATCGGCGGGTGACTGCGGTCCCCGCTGCGGCGACTCCCCGTTACTCACCGATGTCGCAGGCGCCCGTGCCGCAGAAACCGTTGCCGCAGCCCGGGGCCGCGCACGCAGGCTCGCTCGAGCTCGCGCCCGCGTGGACGAAGCCCGCCGAGATCAGCTTCTCGACGGGCGCCGCCGGGTCGGTCCTGCCCGGAGAGATCCCGGCCCGCTCGCAAAGCTCCCCCCAGGTCGAGAGCCTCTCGGCCATGGCGTGCCGGACCTCGACCAGCCGGCCATTGGTTTCGCAACGGTATTCGTACGTCGGCATCGTCATTCTCCACGGCGTACCGGGCGGATCCCCGGCGCTCCGGCGCGCGAAATATAGCAGGTGCTTGGCAGTGCCAGCGATGCCGTGCGCGGGCACAACGGCGCTTTGCGCGGGCGGAGCGCTCCGAGCG
>DASZYK010000157.1:0-3576 GCA_035545455.1 Steroidobacteraceae bacterium | reverse complement strand
CCATCAGGCTCGGATGAAGGCGGGCGGCCTCTCCGTCACGCTGATCGAGTCCCCGGACATCAGGATCATCGGCGTGGGGGAGGGCACGTGGCCGACGATGCGCTCGTCCCTGGAGAGGATCGGCGTATCGGAGACCGCGCTCTTTCGCGAGTGCGATGCCTCCTTCAAGCAGGGAGGAAAGTTCACCGGCTGGACGACCGGAGCGGAGGATGACTCCTACTATCATCCTCTGATGATTCCCCAGGGCTTCTCCCAGGTGAATCTCGTGCCGCACTGGGTGCGCGAGGGCCGGGGGCGCAGCTTCTGCGATTTCGTGACGCCCCAGGGGCGGCTCTGCGACGAGGGGCTCGCGCCGAAGACGATCACCCACGCGGAGTACCGCGGGCTCGCCAACTACGCCTACCATCTGGATGCGGGCAAGTTCGCCCCCTTCCTGGCCAGGCACTGCACCGGGAAGCTCGGCGTCCGGCACGTCCTGGCCGACATCGTGCAGGTCAATCAACGCGAATCCGGCGACATCGAGGGTGTGCTGACCCGGCAGGCGGGGGAGATCCTCGGCGATCTCTTCATCGACTGCAGCGGCTTCTCGGCGCTGCTTCTCGGCAAGACGCTCGGCGTTGGATTCAAGGGGTGCGGTGATGTTCTCTTCTGCGATACCGCGCTTGCCGTACAGGTGCCGTTCGACACCCCGGATGCGCCGATGGCTTCCCAGACCATCTCGACGGCACACGAGGCCGGCTGGACCTGGGACATCAGCCTGCCTACCCGGCGCGGTGTCGGGTACGTCTACTCGAGCCGCCACCAGAGCGAGGAGGCCGCGCGCGAGACGCTGCTGCGGTACATCGGGCGGCAGCACCAGGATCTGCCGGTACGCAAGATTCCGATTCGAGCCGGCCATCGCGAGACCTTCTGGAAGAACAACTGCGTGGCGGTCGGGCTCGCGAGCGGCTTTCTCGAGCCGCTCGAGTCCTCGGCCATCGTCCTCGTCGAGCTTTCCGCCAAGCTCATCGCCGAGCAGATGCCGGCGTGCCGGGAGGTGATGGACATCGTCGCGCGGCGCTTCAACGACGTGACGATGTACCGGTTCGGCCGGATCGTCGATTTCCTCAAGCTCCACTACGTGCTCACGAAGCGCACCGATACGGCGTTCTGGCGCGACAACGTCGATCCGGCGAGCGTGCCGGACCGGCTGCGCGACCTCCTCACCCTGTGGAAGTACCAGTCGCCGTGGTTCTTCGACGAGCTCGACCGCCTGGAGGAGGTCTTCCCCGCGGCGAGCTACCAGTACGTGCTCTACGGCATGGGATTCGAGACGCAGGTCACGCCCGAGGACACCGTCGATACGGCGCTGGCCGCCTCGCGGCTTCTGAAGGAGAATGAGCGGGTGACGGGCGAGATGCGGGCGCGGCTGCCGAAGAACCGCGAGCTCCTGAACAAGATCTACGAGTACGGACTGCAGCCCGTCTGAGGTCCGTCCGAGGCCTGGATTCGCAGATGACTCAGATCGTTCCGCTCAACAAAGAGACCCACAAGTCGCTCAAGGTCGATGCGCGGGCTTCGGCGGCGTACGGTGACAGCCAGCGCTTCGCGCACGTGATCGTCAACGAGTTTCCGCAGCTCGTCGTTCACTACCCGATCCTCTTCTCGAAGGACAGGAATACGGGCGAGTTCTACTGCGGAGCCATGCTCGGACTCGACGAGGGCGAGAACCTCTTCCTCGAGGAATGGCGCGATCTGCAGTTCTACCGGCCGCTCAGCCTGCAGCGGGTGCCGTTCTACGCGCGCGGCCCGGAGCTCGCGATCGATCTCGACCATCCGCGCGTCGGCGTGGAGGACGGCAAGCCGCTCTTCACCGAGCACGGTCAGCCCACCCGGTACCTGCAGAGCATCATCTGGGCCTTCCAGGACCTGAAGCCCGGCATCGAGGTCACCAGGCACTTCATCGCGCGTCTCCTCGAGCTCAAGCTCATCGAGCCGGTTGAGATCGAAGCGGAGTTCGACGACGGCCGGATCATCAACTGCGAGGGGCTCTACACCGTCAACCAGGAGACGCTGAGCACCCTGCCCGATGCGGCGGTGGTGGAGCTCTTCCGGCGCGGCTACATGCGCCTCATCCACTACATGATCGCCTCGCTGAAGCAGTTTCCCGTGCTCGCGCGCAAGAAGAACGGACGGCTCCTGAAGAGCACCGAAGGGCTCGCGGGTGTGCGCGCCTCCGCGCACGGCTGAAGTCCCGCCCTCCCGATCCCGCCGGCGGTCTCCGCGGTCCCCCCATGACTCTCTCACCCAAGGAGATCGCCGGTCGGGGCTTGCCTCCGGAGCGCTTCCAGCGCGAGATCGTCGAGGGCTGTCAGCCCGTGGTTCTGCGCGGCCTCGTCGCCGACTGGCCGGTGGTGCGGGCGGCGCGGGAGTCCGCGGCGCGGCTCAAGGACTATCTGGCGGCGTTCGACGTCGGCGGCCGCGTGGAGGCGTATCTCGGCAGCCCGGAGATCGCCGGCAAGTACTACTACGCGTCCGAGCTCAAGGGCTTCAACTTCGAGCGGCGCATGATGAAGCTGCTCGATGCCCTGCAGATCATGGTGCAGTCGCTCGACCGCGAGGATGCGCCGTCGATCTACGTCGGCTCGGTGCCGACGGGCGACTCGCTGCCGGGCTTCGCCGCCGGCAACGCCATGCCGCTTCTCGGACAGGGCGTGGGACCGCGCATCTGGCTCGGCACGCGCTCCAATGTCTCCTGCCACCACGACACCTTCGACAATCTCGCCTGCGTGATCGCGGGTCGGCGGCGGTTCACGCTGTTCGCGCCGCAGCTGATCGGCAAGCTCTACGTCGGGCCCATCGACAACACGATGGCGGGTGCCCCGGTCAGTCTCGCCGCCTCGGCCGACGGCCCCGAGGAGGGCGAGTTTCCGCTCTTCGAGGAGATCCGCGATCAGGCCCTCAGGGTGGAGCTCGAGCCCGGCGATGCGCTCTATCTGCCGAAGCTGTGGTGGCACAAGGTCGAATCGCTGGCTCCCATCAACGGCCTCGTCAACTACTGGTGGGATGCCTTCAGCGCCGGTCCCGACGCCCCCTATACCAGCATGCTCCTCGCCATGATCGCGATCGCGGAGCGGCCGCCGGCGGAGCGCCAGGCCTGGAAGGCGTTCTTCGACCACTATGTATTCCGCACCAATGGCCATCCCCTGGCGCACCTGCCGCCGGAGCAGCATGGGCTGCTGGGGCCGCTGAAGCCGGAGAACTACGCGCGGATCCGCGCGAGGGTCATGCACATGCTGCGGGGCGTCTGAGGGGGGAGAGGAGCAGCTCGGCCGCTGGCTGAGCAGCAGCCTGATAATGGTCCACCCATCGAAGTGGACCATGACACGGCGCCCGCGAAGGAGCATGCTGGTGCGCACGGTGACTACCAAAGGGCGCCCATTGAGCTGCCATGGAAGGGAACGTCATCAATTCGGTCCGGCGCATCGCCCCGGCGGGGACGGAGAGCTCCTCTGCCGGCTGGTCGCGGCGGCGTTTCGTGGGCGAAGGTCTGCTCGCGATCGCATCGGCGCCGCTTCTCGCCCGCGCGGACGTCGC
>DASZYK010000156.1:0-8884 GCA_035545455.1 Steroidobacteraceae bacterium | reverse complement strand
CAGGCCATGCAGCGTCTCCTGAAGCGTCGCCAGACGCTTGCGCGAGGCCTCGTCCTGCTCCTTCTTCAGCGCCTCCTGCTCGATCTTGAGCTGGATGATGCGCCGCTCGAGGCGGTCGAGCGCCTCCGGCTTGGAGTCGATCTCCATGCGGATGCGGGCGGCGGCCTCGTCGATCAGATCGATCGCCTTGTCGGGCAGCTGCCGGTCGGTGATGTAGCGGTGCGAGAGAGTGGCCGCGGCCACGATCGCCGGATCGGTGATGTCGACGCCGTGATGAACCTCGTAGCGCTCCTGCAGGCCGCGCAGGATCGCGATCGTGTCCTCAACGGACGGCTCGTCCACCAGCACCTTCTGGAAGCGCCGCTCCAGCGCGGCGTCCTTCTCAATGTACTTGCGGTACTCGTCGAGTGTGGTCGCGCCGACGCAGTGCAGCTCGCCGCGCGCCAGGGCGGGCTTCAGCATGTTGCCGGCATCCATGGCGCCCTCCGCCTTGCCGGCGCCCACCATGGTGTGCAGCTCGTCGATGAAGAGGATGACCTGCCCTTCCTGCTTGGCGAGATCGTTGAGCACGGCCTTCAGACGCTCCTCGAACTCGCCGCGGAACTTGGCGCCGGCGATGAGCGCGCCCATGTCGAGCGCGAGGATGCGCTTGTTCTTCAGGCCCTCGGGCACCTCGCCGTTGATGATGCGCTGCGCCAGCCCCTCCACGATCGCGGTCTTGCCGACGCCGGGCTCGCCGATCAGCACGGGGTTGTTCTTGGTGCGCCGCTGCAGCACCTGGATGGTGCGGCGGATCTCGTCGTCGCGGCCGATGACCGGATCGAGCTTGCCTGAGGAAGCGCGCTCGGTCAGGTCGATGGTGTACTTCTCCAGCGCCTGGCGGCTTTCCTCCGCATTCGGATCGGACACCTTCTCGCCGCCCCGCACTTCCTCGATCGCCTTCTCCACCGCGCCGCGGACGACGCCGCCCTCGCGGAAGAGGCGGGCGATGTTGCGGTCCTCGAAGGCGGCGAGCACGAAGAGCTCGCTCGAGACGAACTGGTCGCCCCGCTGCTGCGCGAGCTTGTCCGTGACGTTGAAGATGCGGTTCAGGTCGTTGGAGACGTGAATCTCCCCCGGGGTCCCCTCCACCTTCGGCAGGCGGTCGAGAGCGGCGCCGAGCTCGGAGCGCAGCCGGTTGACGTCGGCTCCCGCCTTCACTAGGAGCGGCCGTACGGTGCCGCCCTGGCTGTCGAGGAGCGCCACCAGCACGTGGGCGGGCTCGAGGAATTGATGATCGCGGCCGAGGGCGAGCGACTGGGCATCGGCCAGCGCCTGCTGGAATCGGCTCGTGAGCTTGTCCATCCGCATCGGGGGAGACCTTGAAACAGGTTCGGTTGCCGGGGGAATGGGGGTGAACAACCCCTGGTTCAAGGTCCTTTTCAGGCGCTGGAGGGGGCTTCGTGGCCGGCCTGGCGCGGCGGCGGGCACATTGCGCTGCGCATTCCCGCTGCGCGCAAGCGCCTCGCCCCTGTACCTGACGTTGCCGCTGCTAGTGAGCCCGCCAGATCAGCGCCGCCATCCGTCCGCAGCGGCCGTCCCGGCGGTACGAGAAGAAGCGTGCCGCGTCTGCGTAGGTGCACCAGCCGCCGCCATGGACGGAAGTCACCCCAGAGGCGGCGAGCCGGCGCCTCGCCAGGGCGTAAAGATCGCATTGCCAGCGCCCCCTCTCGTTGACGGTGAAGGCGGCGGCAGCCCCGGCGTCGGCGCCCACGAATGCCGCGCGCACCTCCTCCCCGACCTCGAAGTGCGCCTGGCCGATGGCGGGCCCCAGCCAGGCGAGGAGCTCCCCGGGCGGCCTATTCATGGCCCGCAGGGTGGCTTCCAACACGCCGCCGGCCAACCCCCGCCAGCCGGCGTGCGCGGCGCCGACCGCGGAGCCATCCGCCGCGGCGAAGAGCACCGGCATGCAGTCGGCCACCTGGATGGCGCAGATTCTGCCGGGAGTGCGTGTCACGGCAGCGTCTGCGGAGCCCTGCGAGGCGACTGAAGGCGGTGCGTCCAGGTCGGCCACCCGCTGGCCGTGCACCTGCTCCAACCAGGAAGGCTCGGCGGGCAGTCCGAGGGCCGCACGCACGCGGGCGCGATTCTCGACGACCGCGCCTGGCTCATCGCCGACGTGCGCACCGACATTGCAGGAGTCGAAGGGCGGCCGGCTGACACCGCCGGTGCGCAGCGTGAAGGCCGCGCGGATTCGGCCAGGCGCGGGCCAGTCGGGCACGATGAGGTCAGGTCCGCTCACGCTCGGTCATTCGTTGATCTTCATCGAGCACCGCCAACAGCCGCGCCATGTCGGCGGCGAGCGGCGCTTCCCACTCGAGCTTCCGTCCCGTCATCGGATGCGTCAGTGCCAGACGCGCGGCATGCAGCGCCTGGCGCGGGAAGTCTCTGAGCGCCGCCGCGAGCGCGGGACTCGCGCCCGCGGGCAGGCGCCGGCGGCCGCCGTATACCGGGTCGCCGACGACGGGATAGCCGATGTGCGCCAGGTGCACCCGAATCTGGTGGGTCCTTCCGGTCTCGAGCTGCACCCGCACCAACGTATGCGCGCGGAAGCGCTGGACCACGCGGTAGTGAGTGACGGCCTCACGCCCGTCGCTTCGCACGGCCATTCGCGTGCGCTGCGTGCGATGACGGCCTATGGGCGCGTCCACCGTGCCTCCGCCGGTCATCACGCCGTTGCAGATTGCAAGGTAGGACCGCTCTATCTCGCGCTTCGCGAGCGCGGCCACGAGTCTGGCGTGCGCCTCGGGGGTGCGCGCCACGACGAGCAGGCCGCTCGTATCCTTGTCGAGGCGATGCACCAGCCCGGCCCGCGGCACCAGCGCGAGCTTCGGATCGAGCGCGAGCAAGGCATTCTGCAGCGTGTGACGGGGGTTGCCGGCGCCCGGGTGCACCACCATGCCCGCCGGCTTGTCGATCACGAATAGAGCGCGGTCCTGATGCACCACCGTCAGCGGCTGCGCCTCCGCCGTGACGCGCGCATCCGCCTCGAGACGGGCGGTGACCTCGACCCGCTCGCCCCCGAGCACCTTGTCCTTCGCCCGCAGCCGCCGCCCGTCCACCTGCACGGCTCCCGCCTCGATCCAGCCCTGAAGACGGGCGCGGGAGTACTGCGGCAGCTCGCGCGCGAGCGCCTGATCGAGCCTGAGGCCCGCGGCGCTGCCGGGCAGCACGAGGGAATGATTGCGGAACTCCCCCGCAGCGCCGCAGTCCGAAGGGCTGCCGGCGGATTCGCTATACTCCTGCGCCATGCCTAATCTCGTTTCGCGTCGCCCCGCGACCTCTGCGCCCCGGGCGGTCATTCCCGCACGCGCTCTCATCGCCGCACTCTGCCTCGGCGCGCTCGCGCTGACCGGCTGCACGCACCGCAAGCTCGAGCAGTCGGGACCCCAGGTGCTGTACCAGAAAGCCAAGCATGATCTGGACACTTACAATTACAACGCGGCGATCAAGGAGTTCGAGCAGCTGACGGCGGTCTATCCGTTCACGGACCAGGCGCACCAGGCACAGCTCGACCTGATCTACGCATATTACCGCGCGGGCGAGACCGATTCCGCGATCGATGCCTGCGACACCTTCATCCGCGAGAACCCGACGCATCCGCGCGTGGACTACGCGTATTACATGAAGGGTCTGGTCAACTTCGAGAAGCAGCCGAATGCGATCGAACGGCTCTTCCACGTCGACCTCTCGAAGCGTCCGCCTACGACCGCGAACAAGTCCTTCGCGGCCTTCCGCACGGTGGTGCAGGAGTACCCCAAGAGCGCCTACGCCGCCGATGCCCGCCAGCGCATGATCTACCTGCGCGACCGGCTGGCTTCGTATGACGTCGATATCGCCAGGTACTACCTCAAGCGTGGCGCCTACGTTGGCGCCGCCCGGCGGGCGAAGCTCGTCGTCGACGACTACGAGGGCGCGCCCGCCACGCGCGATGCGCTCGCGATCATGATCATCGCCTACGACCGCCTCGGCATGAAATCCCTCGCGGCCGACGCCCGCAAGGTCTACGCCGCCAATTTCAACGGCCAGGTGTCGCAGGTCGCGGCGGCGGCCCAGCGGCACTGGTGGCACTTCTGGTAGCGGATGACCGCCTCGCGGCGATTTCGAGATTCATTCTCGAGCGGCTTCGGCGGTTGCCGCTCCCGTATCAGGAATCGGTACCTGGAGCGGATTCGCGCCGCCGCAACGGCTATCTCCTGTACCCGTTGGTGATCGGATAGCGCCAGTCGCGCCCGAAGGCCCGCCGGCTCACCCTCACCCCTGGAGGCGCCTGCCGGCGCTTGTACTCGTTGCGCTTGACCATGTCGAGGACCCTGCCCACCGTGGCCCGGTCGAAGCCGCGCGCCTCGAGCTCATCGACCGACAGGTCCTCCTCGATGAACGCCTCGAGGATCGCGTCCAGGATCTCGTACGGCGGCAGGGAGTCGGAGTCCTTCTGGTCGTGCCGCAGCTCCGCGGACGGCGGACGATCGATCACCCGCTGCGGGATCACCCGGCCGAGGGAGTTGCGGTAGGCGGCGAGGCGGTAAACCAGCATCTTGCTGCAGTCCTTGATCGGCGCGAAGCCGCCGGCCATGTCGCCATACAGCGTGGCGTAGCCCACCGCCATCTCGCTCTTGTTGCCTGTGGTGAGCAGCATGCGCCCCGTCTTGTTGGAGATGCCCATGAGGAGGAGCATCCGGCACCGCGACTGGATGTTCTCCTCGGTCGCGTCGGGCGGACGCCCGGCGAACTCGCCCTTGAGCGTCGCCAGCGTCGTCTCGAACATGCCCTCGATCGAGAGCTCGCTGTAACTCACGCCGAGGAGGCGCGCCTCCTCCGCCGCGTCCTGCAGGCTCATGGAGGAGGTGTAGCGGGACGGCATCATGACGGCATGCACCCGATCCGCGCCGAGCGCATCGACTGCAATCGCCAGCGTCAGCGCGGAATCGACGCCGCCGGACAGCCCCATCACCACGCCCGGGAAGCCGTGCTTATTGACGTAGTCCCGAACGCCTAATACCAACGCCTTGTAGACCGTTGCTTCATCGCTCAGCTCCGGCGCTATCTCTCCTCTGACCGGCACGACCGTCCCGCGGCCGCGGCGCTCGAAGTCGATGAACCAGGTGCCTTCCTCATAGGCCGGCGCCCGCATGACGACGTCACCGTCCGCATCCATGACGAAGGAATTGCCGTCGAACACCAGCTCGTCCTGCCCGCCCACCATGTTGACGTACACCATGGGCAGAGCGACATCGATCACGCGTGCGCGGGCCACGGACTCGCGCTCGCGCTGCTTGCCGCGCTCGTAGGGGGACGCATTGATGACTACGAGCAGCTCCGCGCGATCCGATCGCGCGAGCTGCGCGGCCTCCGGCTGCCAGATGTCCTCGCAGACGAGCAGGCCGACCCTGAAGCCCTTGCAATCCACCACGGTCGGCTGCGCGCCCGCGCGGAAGTAGCGCTTCTCATCGAAGACCTTGTAGTTGGGCAGCTCGGCCTTGCGGTGGATGGCCGCGATTGCGCCCTCGGCGATGAGCGCCGCGGAGTTGTAGATGGCGGAGCCGGTGTACTCCGGATATCCCACCATCACACAGGGGCCCTGCACCTGGCGGCAGACTTCCTCCAGCCCTCGTTCGATCTGGCGCCGGAAGCCGCGGTGAAAGAGCAGGTCCTCCGGCGGGTAACCGGAGAGCGTGAGCTCCGGAAACGCCACCAGGTCCGCCCGGTGAGCACCGTACGCGGCGCGCGCGCAGTCGATCACGCGCGCCGCGTTTCCCTGCACATCGCCGACCAGCAGATCGAGCTGCGCGAGCGCGATGCGGAGCGACTCGCTCATGGGATTCCTAGCGGCGCTTGCCCTTTCGCGCGGGCGATTTCTTCTTGCCGGCGGTGGCGCGGCGGGCAGCCTTGGCCACCGGGCGGCTCGGCTTGCTGCGCCGCGAGGCCGGCGCGGGAGCGGGCTTGGCCGCCCGCTTCACGGGCTTCGCCGGCTTTCTCGCCGGTTTTTGTGCCTTTGCCGCGGGCCGCGCCACGATCTGCGGAGCGGCCACGAGCCGCACCACCTTCCTGGC
Source organism: Steroidobacteraceae bacterium (assembly GCA_035545455.1). Classification (GTDB taxonomy): domain Bacteria; phylum Pseudomonadota; class Gammaproteobacteria; order Steroidobacterales; family Steroidobacteraceae; genus 13-2-20CM-66-19. Next base: position 2,792 of record DASZYK010000156.1, on the reverse strand, counting down.
GGCGCTCGCGCGGCGGCGGCGCAGCAGATCATTCATCGCGCTGCCAAGCTCCGCGGGCGACTTCACCGTGCGCACGCCCGCGGACTCGAACGCTTCGTACTTGTCGGCCGCAGTGCCCTTGCCGCCGGCGACGATGGCCCCCGCGTGGCCCATGCGCTTGCCCGGAGGCGCCGTGACGCCCGCGATGTAGGCCACGACGGGCTTGGTGACGAAGCGGCGGATGAACTGCGCGGCCGCTTCCTCGTCGCTGCCGCCGATCTCGCCCACGAGGATGATGCCCTCGGTGCGCGGGTCGCGCTCGAAGAGCTCCAGCACTTCGACGAAGTTGAGACCGCGCACCGGATCGCCGCCGATGCCGACACAGGTGCTCTGGCCGAGACCGATGTTGGTGGTCTGGAAGACGGCCTCGTAGGTCAGGGTGCCCGAGCGCGAGACGATGCCGACGGCGCCCTTCTTGTGAATGAAGCCCGGCATGATGCCGATCTTGCATTCCTCCGGCGTGATGACGCCGGGGCAGTTCGGGCCGACGAGGCGGGTCGCGGAGCCCGCCAGCACCGACTTCACGCGCACCATGTCGTTGACCGGCACGCCCTCCGTGATGCAGACCACGAGCTCGATGCCCGCGTCCGCTGCCTCGAGAATCGAGTCGGCCGCGCCCGCGGCCGGCACGTAGATCATGCTGGCGGTGGCGCCCGTTTCCCTCACCGCGTCCCTGACGGTATCGAATACCGGCAGGCCGAGGTGCTTCTGACCGCCACGCCCGGGCGTCACGCCGCCGACGAGCTGCGTGCCGTAGGCGATCGCCTGCTCCGAATGGAAGGTGCCCTGCTTGCCGGTGAAGCCCTGGCAGATCACCTTGGTGTTCTTGTTGACCAGAATGCTCATGATCGAGGAACCCTTTACTTGCCGCCGCTCGCCGCAAGGGCAACGACCTTGCGCGCGGCATCTGTCAGATCGGTGGCCGGAGTGATGGTGAGGCCGCTGGCAGCCAGCGTCGTACGCGCCTTCTCGGCATTGGTGCCCTCGAGACGGACGACGACGGGCACCTTCACACCCACGTTCTTCACGGCGTTGATGACACCATCCGCGATGAGGTCACAGCGGACGATACCGCCGAAAATGTTGACCAGTACCGCGCGAACCTTCGGGTTCGACAGGATGAGCTGGAAAGCCGCGGTCACCCGCTCGCTGGTCGCGCCGCCGCCGACATCGAGGAAGTTGGCCGGCTGGCCGCCGTGCAGCTTGATGAGGTCCATGGTCGCCATCGCGAGACCCGCGCCGTTGACCATGCACGCGATGTCACCGTCCAGGGAGACGTAGTTGAGCTCATGCTCGCTGGCACGCCGCTCCATGGGGTCTTCCTGGTTGGCATCGCGGAGTTTCGCGAGATCGGGATGGCGGAATACCGCATTGGCATCGACGTTGATCTTCGCGTCGAGTGCGACGAGCTTGCCGGCCTTGGTCACGATGAGGGGGTTCACCTCGACGAGACTCGCGTCCTGCTCCATGTAGAGCTTGTACAGCGCGGCTGCGATCGACTGGAACTCCGCGATCTGCGCGCCCTCGAGCCCGAGGCCGAAGGCGATCTGGCGCGCCTGGTAGGGCTGCAGACCCGCCGAGGGATGCACGGTCGCGGTGAGGATCTGCTCCGGCGTCTTTTCCGCGACTTCCTCGATATCCATGCCGCCGGCGGCGGATGCGATGAGGGCAATCCGGCCCTTCTCGCGGTTGAGAGTCAGGGAGAGATAGATCTCGCGCGCGATCTCCGACCCGGATTCCACGTAGACCCGCTCTACCGGCAGCCCCTCGGGCCCGGTCTGTTTGGTCGCGAGCCGCGTGCCGAGCATCGCGGTGGCGGCGCTGCGGACCGCTTCCGCGTCGCGCGCCAGCTTGACGCCCCCTGCCTTGCCGCGGCCGCCGGCATGAACCTGGGCCTTGACGACCCAGACCGCTCCGCCGAGCGATCTGGCGGCGCTGACGGCCTCATCGGCGCTCGCCGCCACGCGGCCGGCGGGCACCGGAATTCCGTAGTTCCTGAATATCTCTTTGGCCTGATATTCGTGCAGATTCATGGGTGATCCTGGACACTCGATCTGAGGCGTGACATGAACTTCCCATTGTGTCCAAAAAGACGGGCCGCCGCCAGCGCGGAGCGGGCTGGACGGGCCCAATAGCGACCCAGGTCGCGGGTCACTGCCGGGCGAAGATGGTAGAGTCGCCCGCGCCATCCCCTCCCCGCGAGCGTTTTCCACTTCCCATCGCCCATGCCGGCCACCGCCGCGACCTCACCTGCCGCTCCCGCCGATATCGCCTGGCGCGTCGTCGGCCTGCTGAACCTCTACCGGTTGCTCGTGCCGGTGGTACTGGTGATCGCATTCTGGCTGTCCGACCAGCCGCTCGCGATGGTGCCGCACCCGCGCCTCTTCCTATCGGCTTGCGCAGCGTATTTCACCGCGGCGGTGCTCCTCGTCATCGCTCGGCGGCTGCGCTGGTCGACGCTGCGGCTGGTGGCGATGGTCAACGCCAGCGTGGATTCGGCCGCGATCGGCTTCATCCTGTATGCCAGCGGCGGAGTCGCCAGCGGCTTCGGCATCCTTCTCGTGCTGCCGGTGCTCGCCATGGCCACCCTGGCCAAGCACCGCGACGCCCTGCTGATCGCGGCCATGGCGGCCATCGCGGTGCTGGTGCAGCAGTTTTTCGTCGGCCTCGGGTCGCCGATGCATGTCGCCGACTACACCACGGCCGGAACGCTCGGGGCCGTGCTCTTCGCCGTCGCGGTGCTCGCCTGGCCG